>JALZUV010000022.1 GCA_023301245.1 Rickettsiales bacterium | reverse complement strand
AGCGCTTCGGGGCCGAAGCCTTTTTTCTTCTTCTCAGCAATAACAGCCACCGCGCGGTTGATGCCGATAGTATAAACATCATCTTCTTCTGTAATTGACGTGAACTTTCCTTGCAGCTTTAAGTAAGGACCAAAACGACCAATAGCAGCCGTAATCATCTCGCCACTTTCAGGGTCTAAACCTACATCGCGCGGCAGTGCTAGTAGCTCTAATGCGCGCGTCAGGTTCATATCTTCGGGCATAGAGCCTTTGGGCAGGCTGCCACGTTTTGGCTTAGTGCCTTTTTCGTCTTCGCCCAATTGAACATAAAAACCGTAAGGGCCTTTTTTGAGGAACACTTCTTTTTTCGTTTCCGTATCCACACCTAAGCTTTGCGGGCCATCGGTTGCAATCGTGCTTTCATCTGCTTCATCAGATTCAGCGGCGATCGGCTTGGTGAATTTACATTCTGGGTAATTTGCACAGCCTAAGAATGCGCCGAATTTGCCTGTTTTGAGGCTTAATGCGCCTTCATCTTTCGGGCATTTACGCGCTTCTTCGATATCTTTTTCGGTGCCATAGAGGAATGGTACTAGCAGGCGGTCAATCTCGGTCAGAATATCAGGATTCGGCACTTCTTTGGCCGCATCAATATGGACGATAAAATCTTTCCACCAGTCGCGTAGCAGGTCTTTCCAATCGAGCTTTCCATCAGAAACTAAATCGAGTCGTTCTTCAATATTCGCGGTGAAATCATATTCCACATAACGCGCAAAGAAGCTCTCAAGAAACGCACTTACAATGCGTCCGCGCGCTTCAGGGGTGAAGCGTTTCTTATCTAAATTCACGTAGCCACGGTCAATCAATACGGCCAAAATTGCGGCGTAAGTTGATGGACGGCCAATGCCTAATTCTTCCAAGCGCTTTACCAAACTTGCTTCAGTATAACGTGGTGGTGGCTGGGTGAAATGCTGCGCTGGATTAATTTTATCAATCGCCAAATTATCGCCAATTTTTAGCGGTGGTAGGCGGCGATCATTTTCATTATCGGACGTATCATCGTCATCTTTACCTTCAATATAAAGCGCGAGGAAACCATCGAACTTCATCACCGAACCCGTGGCGTGCAGCACAGCTTTTTTATCCGCCGTTTCAAAATCAACCGCTACTTGGTCAAATTTTGCAGGGTTCATTTGGCTGGCCATCATACGTTTCCAGATGAGGTCATAGAGCTTAAATTGCTCGCCTGATGTGCCAGAGGCTTTCGGCGTTTTAAATAAGTCAGTCGGGCGAATGGCTTCGTGAGCCTCTTGCGCGTTTTTGGCTTTACTGCTGTAAAAACGTGGCTTTTCGGGCAGATATTCTTTGCCTTGTTCTTTTTCAATCCAAGCACGAGCCGCTTCAATAGCTTCAGGTGCAACCGTCACACCATCGGTACGCATATAGGTGATTAACCCTTGCTCATAAAGCTTTTGCGCTACTTGCATGGTTTGCTTAGCACCAAAGCCGAGCTTGCGCGAAGCATCCATTTGCAAGCTAGAGGTAATAAACGGCGCGTAAGGATTACGGCGCGATTCTTTTTCATCCACTTTAATAATGGTCGTTTGCTGGCCTTTGAGAATATCGGCAATCTCGTTCGCTTGCTTGTCATTATTAATGTCGAATTTTTTGAGCTTGTTACCTTCCCACTGGCTTAGCTTTGCATCAAAATTAATGCCGCCGCTTTTGTGGCTAGTGGTAATATCCCAATATTCTTGGTTTTTGAAAATTTCAATTTCGCCTTCGCGTTCGCAAATTAGGCGAAGCGCGACTGATTGCACACGCCCAGCCGAACGGCTACCCGGAAGCTTGCGCCATAGAACAGGCGATAGCGTGAAGCCCACCAAATAATCCAACGCGCGGCGAGCTTGTTGGGCATTCACCAAATCCATATCAATTTCGCGAGGTTCGGTAATTGCTTTGGTCACGGCTGATTTTGTAATGGCGTTAAAGGCGATGCGTTTAACAGGTGTATCTTTTTTAATCGCTTTCTTGGCGAGTAATGCTTCTAGCACGTGCCAGCTAATGGCCTCTCCTTCACGATCCGGATCGGTCGCGAGGTATAGAATATCGATGCCTTTGGCAGCTTTAGTAAGCGCGGCAATTTTCTTTTTCGAGTCTGCATCAATTTCGTAAGTCATGGCGAAATCATTAGCCACATCAACCGAGCCATCCTTGCTCGGCAAGTCGCGCACATGGCCGTAACTGGCAAGCACTGTATAGTCTTTGCCCAAATATTTTTCGATAGTTTTGGCTTTAGCGGGTGATTCTACGACGACGAGATAGTTGCTCAAAACATATTTCCTTGCTGTTCTTCTTCCATCATTGTGAGGGAAACTTTCCCCCCATAACTACGGCTTAAACGGTTTGCGAGCTCTAGCTCTAATAGCACTTGCTGCAAAATTGCAAGTGGGATTTTTGATTGCCTCGCCAATTCATCAACTTCAGTTGGCACGGGCGATAGTAGCGAAAGCACCTGCGTGCGCGCCGATTGCATCTCATCTTCTTGTAGTTCAGACACCGATTGAAAATCGAAATTTGATTGGTTTTCTTCCATAAAGCTAAGCGGGCGTTGCAACATTTCTAAAATATCATCGACCGATTGCACGAGCGCCGCGCCATCTTTAATCAGACTATTTGCCCCTGCACTACGCGGATCCATCGGCGAGCCAGGAATAGCCATAACTTCTCTATTTTGCTCGAGCGCATATTTCGCCGTAATTAACGAGCCTGATTTTGGCGCAGCTTCTACCACCAACAACCCCGCACACATGCCAGCAATAATGCGGTTACGTGCGGGAAAGTTTTTCGCTTGCGGCGATGTGCCAAACATTTGTTCGGTAATGACAGCGCCCTGTTCGGCCATCGCATCAAAAAGCATTTTATTCTCAGGCGGGTAAACATTGTCGATACCGCCGGCAACGACACCCACAGTGCCTGTCGCTAAAGCACCTTGATGCGCGTTTGAATCTATCCCACGCGCCAAGCCTGAAACGACGGTAAGCCCGCGTTCGCCACATTCACGTGCCAGTTTTTTAGTCAGGTTCTGCCCTGCTGCCGAGGCATTGCGCGAACCAACCATACCCACACATTTTGCGCTATCTTGCCATAAATGCGCGTGTCCACGCATAATAAGTACAGGTGGTGCAGAATGAATATGCTCTAATAATTTTGGGTAATCCGCCTCACCATAGCGAATAAAACGAGCACCAAATTTTTCAGTTAACGCTATTTCTTTTTCAATTTTATCGCGTGGGGCAATGGCAATAGAGCGCTTCATCCCCCCTCTTTTCGCCATTTCAGGCAGACGTTCTAACGCTGCTTTAGGCGAACCAAATCGCTGCATTAGTTTGAAGAAGGTAACGGGCCCAACATTCTCGCTACGAATAAGCTGAAGGCAATCATAGAGCGGGAATTGGGCAAGCGATGTCATGACGCTTTTTCTCCAAATGGTTTTTCCTCGCCCTTGCTTAAACGAGCAATATTCTCACGATGGCGCCATGCTACTAAAAGGCTTGCTGCTAATAGAAAGAATGTGCCGATAGAATCAGTAAAAACAAACATCCACCCAGGAATAAACATAATGGTCGTAAGCGCCGCAAGCGATGAAATGCGCTTAATGGCAAACATGGTTGCCCAAATACTCGCCGCTATCAAAAACACCATCCAGTTTAAGCCCAGTATCATGCCAAAGTAACAGGCGACTCCTTTGCCGCCTTTAAACTTCAGCCATACAGGGTACATATGCCCTAATAATGCCCCCAAGCCTGCTGACAGCGCCGCAATAGAGGGGTAAAATTCACGCAAAATATTATCGACACGAATATCGCTAAACTGCACCGCAAGATACACCGCCAACCATGCTTTTGCGCCATCTAATAAAAGAGTCAAGGCGGCTAAACCTTTTTTGCCACTGCGCAATACATTGGTCGCACCAATATTGCCTGAGCCTGTGTCGCGGATATCTTTACCCGTGGTGATTTTCGTTAAAATAAGCCCAAACGGGATTGATCCAAGTAGATAACCCAGCAAAGCAAATAAAGGAATTTCAATATCGAAGGTAATAGGCATTTACACAGTCTCCAAATAAGATTGCAAGATAGCAGCGGCGGCGAGTTTGTCTACTTTGCTGCTACGTTGAGCGCCGCGTACTCCTGCTTGAAGCATTAGCTCTTGCGCAATATCGCTACTCAAACGTTCATCCCAATATAGTGTGGGCAATTGCACATAGGCTTCTAAATTACGCACAAATTGGCGCACAGACTGACAACGCGGACCTTCCGAATCATCCATATTTAGCGGGTAACCCACCACAAGCCCAACGACAGTTTCATTTTCCACAAGCTTCTTAATTGCCTCGGCATTAACCGCTAGTTTTGGGTGGTTCAGCGTTTCCTGCGGGTTAACCAACATGCGCGAAATGTCAGTCACCGCAAGGCCAATACGCTTTTTCCCGTGGTCAATTGCCAGTAATCTGCCTTGTTTGGGCAGTTTTTCTTGAAATTCTTGTGCGGTCAATGGTTGCATGAGTTCTGTAATGCGCTAAAAACAATGCCATTACTAGATAAAAATAAGGTCACTTCATGACAATCACTGTTAAAGACGCACAAAAAATTGGCCGCTTAACGCGCATCCGCTTTACCGAAAGCGAGTTGGAGCATTACACAGGCGAAATAAACAATATCCTCGGCTGGGTTGAACAGCTGCAAGAGGTCAACACCGATGGCGTTGAACAAATGACCTCTGTCTGCGCGATGAATTTACCCATGCGTAAAGATGAAGTGACTGACGGTGGCTACCAAAAAGAGATTTTAACCAATGCACCCGCCAATGATTATGGCTGTTTTGTGGTGCCGAAAGTGGTGGAGTAGACCATGACTGATTTAAATAACCTAGGCGTTGCCGAAATTCGCGATGGCCTAACCAATAAAAAATTCAGCGCGCTAGAGTTGGCAGAAGCCACCCAAGCCGCTATCCATAAAGCCAACACCAAGCTAAATGCTTTCATCACCATCACCGATGAACAAGCCTTTGAAGGTGCTAAAAAAGCCGATGCTAAGCTTGCCGCAGGCGATGCCACTGCCATCACAGGTGTACCTGTTGGCGTGAAAGATTTATTCTGCACCAAAGGCGTACTCACCACTGCCGCCTCGCATATTCTTGAAGGTTTCACCCCTGAATATGAATCCGCCATCACGCAAAAATTGTGGGATGCGGGCGCGGTTATGCCAGGTAAAACCAACCTCGATGAATTTGCGATGGGTTCGGCTAACATCACTAGCCATTATGGCAATGTTATCAACCCGTGGCACGCTAATGACGGCAAAGACCGCGTTCCCGGTGGCTCATCGGGCGGCTCGGCGGCGGCGGTTGCTGCTGGCTTAGTTCCTGCGGCACTCGGTACTGATACGGGCGGTTCCATCCGCCAGCCTGCCAGCTTCTGCGGTATTGTCGGCGTGAAACCCACCTACGGACGTTGCTCGCGCTGGGGCACGATTGCCTTCGCTAGCTCGCTCGACCAAGCAGGCGTATTCGCGCGTTCGGTGCAAGATGCCGCACTCGTACAACAAGCTATCAGCGGTTACGATAAAATGGATTCCACCAGCGCCAACCGCGCGGTGGAAGATTTCGCCGCATCACTGGGTGGCGATGTAAAAGGCATGAAAATTGGTATTCCCAAGGAATATCGTGTTGATGGCATGCCGTCCGAAATTGACGCACTCTGGCAGCAGGGCGCCAAATGGTTGCAAGAACAAGGCGCTGAAATTGTTGATATCTCGCTACCACACACCAAATACGCGCTACCCACTTACTATGTGATTGCGCCAGCAGAATGCTCGTCTAATCTATCGCGCTATGATGGCGTGCGTTACGGTTTACGTGTGCAAGACGAAGGCGATGGCCTAACTGATATGTACGAAAAAACTCGCGCCGCTGGTTTTGGCGATGAAGTAAAACGCCGCATTATGATTGGTACCTATGTATTATCGGCAGGCTATTACGATGCTTATTACAAAAAGGCACAGCGTATTCGTACCTTAATCGCCCAAGATTTCGCCAAAGCTTACGAACAAGTTGATGCGATTTTAACCCCCACCGCACCAAGCGCAGCTTTCGCCATTGGCGAAAAGCAAGACGACCCTATCGCTATGTATTTGAACGATATTTTCACAGTCCCTGCATCACTCGCTGGTCTTCCGGGCATTTCCGTCCCCGCTGGTTTAGACAGCCAAGGCTTACCGCTAGGATTACAAATTCTAGCCCCCGCCTTTGATGAGATGACCATGTTCAAAGTCGCAGGCGCATTAGAACAAGCTGCCGCATTTAACGCCAAGCCTGCAAGGGTTGCTGCTTAAGCTGCGACTTCTTGTTGGGCTACGCGTTTTATTAGAATGGCGAAACTTATAGTCGTTTCGCTTAATCTTTACGAATTCATGTAATCTGGCAGCAAGGATGACCCGCCGCTAATGCGGCGTAGCCTACTTGGCAAGTGAACGTGCTTAAGAATTTCATTTCAGAAATTATTAAGCTAAAAGACTATATTACTTCTTCGCTTCCAACACCTCAGGGGCATTAAGCTCTACGAAACCCTCGGCGATTTCTACTTTAGGGAAGGTGAGTTCGTTGAAGAGATACATTTCTTCAGTGCCGTTATTGAAGCGCACTTCAATAACATCGCCCGCACCATAATTGGCGACTTGGCGGACGGTGCCCACCTCACGGCCATCGGCTATTTTTACGCTTAGGCCAATGAGGTCTTCAATATAGAATTCATCATCAGCAGGTTCGGGTAGTTCGGTGCGTGCCACGTAAAGCTTAGTGCCTTTAAGTAGCTCAGCAGCGTTACGGTCGTCTGTACCATCCATACGGGCGATAAGGCTACCGCCTGATTGGCCAATGGGGTCAATAGCCAAGGGCTGGCCTTTTCCGTCTAATATTTGTGCGTAATCAAAAATGCTGTCGGCAGTTTCGGTAAAGCTTTTCACTTTAAACGAACCACTCACACCATGAGGGGTAGAGATAACCCCTACACAAACATGTTTTGATTCAGACATAGGGAAAGGAGGCTTATTCAGCCGCTTTTTCTTCAGCCGCAGGAGCTTCTGCTTCAGGAGTCGCTTCTTCAGCAACAGCATTCTTTGCTTCTTCAGCCGCTTCAGCTTCTGCTTTAGCGCGTTCGCCAGCACGGTTTTGCTTATCTTCGTGCTTCTTAGCTTTCTGAGGCTTAGTAGAGAAGTCAGTCACAGGCTTCATCGCGCCAGCAGCAACGAGGATTTTTTCCATACGGTCAGAAGGTTTAGCGCCTTTGGCCATCCATTCTTTAACCTTATCAAGGTCAATCACCAAGCGTGCATCGTCATCTTTAGCAAGCAATGGGTTAAACGTACCTAGTTTTTCAATATATTTACCATCGCGGGGCGAACGGATATCAGCCACTACGATACGGTAGAAAGGACGTTTTTTGGCGCCACCACGGGCAAGACGGATTTTAACAGACATAATTCACCTGATTTGTTTTCTAAAATTTCAAGACGATGCAAATAGCACTGTTACGCACAGAGATAAAGCCTTTTCTTACCTTAATGCGGCAAAAATATCAGCTGCCGCCTGTGCGGGGTTATCGCTTTGCGTAATTGGGCGGCCAATTACAAGATAATTTGAGCCCTCTTGCAGCGCATCTGATGGGGTCATAATACGTTTTTGGTCGCCCTTATCGCTACCAGCCGGACGAATGCCTGGGGTTACCAATGTAAACTCGCTCCCCACTCGCGCGCGGATGGCAGAAATCTCACGCGGGCTACAGACAATGCCATCTAAGCCGCTTGTATTAGCCAAATCAGCGAGGTTGAGCACTTGCTCCTCTAGCGGCGATAGCACGCCTGTGCGATGTAAATCGGCCTCATCCATACTAGTAAGCACCGTTACCCCCACCACTTTGGGCTGGTTGGGTAATGCATTGGCCGCTTGCTTGGCCGCGCGCAGCATATCGCCGCCGCCGCAGGCGTGAACGGTCATCATAAAACAATTAATGCCCGCAGTTGCGCGGATAGCTCCCGCCACCGTATTGGGAATGTCATGGAACTTTAAATCGAGGAAAACGGGCACATTTCCCGCCACTTCGCGCACGCCTGCCGCGCCATGGGCGGTGAAAAACTCTAGCCCAAGTTTAATGCCTCCCACATGCGGTGCCACTGCCTGCACCAGCGCTTTTGCGCGGGGAATTTCAGTTGTATCAATCGCTACTAATATCGGATTTTCCATAAAAACGGTTATGACAGGCAAATAAAACGGCTGCAACCTTCTATTTCTGCTTCCTTTTTAAAGGGTTTCGTCATCAAACCGTAACCGTAATTTCGTACAATATAAGAGTATGAGTATATCAACGACAGATAAACCGCTCTGGACAGAGCGATTTTCGCAGCAAGGGCAACAGCCCAGCCAGAGCGATTTGCGCGTATCTTCGGCTGCCAAAGTGCAGGCGAAGATGGTCGCTGTCTCTAGTGGAATTTTAAACGCCTGCCGTTACATGAGAGACCACCCAGTGGATTTTGCTGCCTCAACCGCCGTTTCTGCCGCAAGTTTTTATGCCGTTAAAACATTATTATTCATGACCTTCCCTGCCCTTGGCTTCGGACTCGCAGCGGCTATGGTGACAGCAGGTGCACTAGGCGTAGGCCGCACCTTGTTTCACGAAATAAAACAACAGCGCTACCGCGTAGAGGCGCTCTATGAAACCATCGATAACCCCACACCTGCCGACTTAGCAGAGGCTCGCAATATTAACATATCGGGCGTGATTGAGTCTGGCATTAAACGCGCAATGTTTACAGGTATCTTCGCAGGTTTAACGGGTGCGTTAATTGGTAACCTCGCCATTGAAACAAAGGAGATTATTGAGAACTATAATGTTCCATTACCTTCAAGCGAGATTCCCACCGAAGCAGAATATGAGAAATTTATTACCGCATTAGGAGACAGAGAAAATAGCGGGCAATTTAAAAATATTTCCAATCCTAACCCTCAAGGTTTCAAAGGTCGGCTACAATTTGGTGAAGCGGCACTGGATGACTCTGGATTTTACATTCGTAAAGACAGCCTTGGCAATATTTTCGACCCTAACGTAAAAATTGGCGTTGATACAAATGGTGTCGACATTATAGGCCAAAAGAATGATTGGACAGGGCAATGGACTCAAAAAGCGCAAGATTTAGGCGTTAATAGTATTGATGATTTCCTCAACACCCCAGAAGCCCAAAAAGTAGCCGAGAAAGACTGGATAGCTAAAATTTGGAGCTATGTTGACCATTATGATTTTGATGAGCATCTTGGCGAAACAGCAATCGACCAAAATGGCAAAGAATTTACGGTAACAAAAACTGGCTTAATTACCGGCTATCAACTTGGGGGTGAAAGAGGGTTACGCCTGTTTTTTGAAGAAGGCGATGCCCACCGCGACCTAAGCGATGGCCATACTCATATTTCAGATTATATGCGCGACTTCGCCGATTACAAAGCACCCTTCGAAGCAAATAACCCCAGCCAACTCCCTTACTACATCGCCCATTTGGCAAGAGAGTGCAGTGAAGTGGTTTCACATATTTGGCCTGTGGATGTTAATGCCCCCCAACGCATAAGCGACTTATATAACGCTCGTGGCGGAACACACGATGGCCTTGATATTGCCACTTACAAACAGCATCCCGATATTATGGCAACCGCTGATGGTGTGATTGAAAAAATAGAGGCTAAGCGAACAGGTTATGGAAATAATATTATTATTCGTCACATAGATAATACGAGCAGTCTTTACGGGCATCTAAACCAATTTACCGACGGCTTAGAGGTTGGGCACGACGTTAAACAAGGCGATATTATCGGCCAAGTTGGCAGCACAGGTCGCTCTAGCGGGCCACATTTACATTACGAATTACGCAACGCACAAGGGCAACATTTTAATCCACTGCCTTGCTTACCCGTCCCCGAAATTATAAACTCTGGAAGAGGTCGTTAATAATGAATCAAGCTAACAGTACTCCGCAATCGCAAGATTTGCAGTTGAACTCGGCAAGTCAGGCGCAGGGGCGCATTGTTACGCAACCAAATTTTTTGGTGCGTACCTTTGAATATATTGCCAATAACCCTGTTAATTTCGCGCTTTCTACGGTGGCATCTATTGCGGTGCGTGCTGGGTTTATCGCATTTTTAGGCCCCAGCATTGCCTCGGTTATTGCCGCTGCCATGCTCACTTCGATTGTATTGAGCGTGGGCAAAGAAATGATTTCTGCTGGCCCAAGCGAAGCCGAACTCGCCAATGCAAATAATGTGGAAGTTGGCGGAGGAGTCTTTTCCGAAACCTTAAGCAAGGCACTTATTTCGGGCGCTATTGCGGGTGTCTTAGGCTTCGCCCTTGGCCCTGTGGCCGAAGCCTTTAAACTGGATACCGCCGCAACCGTAGTCGATAGTAATACCGTCGCCGATAGCGCTGCCGCTCCCACAGCAACAGCAGATGCGCTTATCGATGATAGCACGCGTTATGTTCCTTCCGCCGAAGTTGAACAGCAAGTGCAGGCTTTGCGTGTTGACCCTGTAAATTATTACAGCAATTGGAAAACTGAATTTTTGCAAGGAGACGAGCTAGTATCAAGAGATGCCTCGGCCAGACTGAGTGGCACAGGCATTGATAGAGCAACCAATATTCCGAACGAAATAGGATATGATAAATTAGATGCAGAAAATGTTAGAAGAATGGTTTTCCGACAAGAAGATCTCATCGCCTTCCCTGAAGAAATCCTTAGCCCCAACCAAAGCGCCATCTTTGACGGCAAAACCATTGTGGTTGATGTGGGTGATTACCAAATTGCCGATACGGCGACGGGGCGCTACGATTTAGGCGCCGTCTATGATGCTAATGGTGATGGGGTTTTCGAAGGAATGCAACCGCATGAAACCACCTTTGAAACCACCATTAATGGCAAAAACTACACGGCAATTACAGGGCTGGTTGATGCGCAAGGCGATCACTATACCTTTAAAACCATTGGCCCCGCTTTCACCGAAGATGGCGTTCCTGTCGCCATTGAAGCGCATGTAAATTTACGCAACGCCATTGAATATGGCGAACAAGCACGCGCCATGGGCGCCGATGTTGTCTATACGAACCTAGGTCGTCTTGAAGCAGGCAACGCTACAGAGTCGCTCGAATATCGCCGTGACTTCGCACAAAATCTTGCCGATGCTGGCCACACGCCCGACATGGTCGTGTCATTCCAAGCTAATGCAGGCGACGCTACTGAAGGCGGTCTAAACGTATTTACTCCCGCCGAAACTTCGCAAGAATCTGACGATTTGAGTCGTTTAATTTCCAACAGCAGCAACGAACAAGCACATACCGCCGATATGCCCTTCACAAATGACGGAGTGCCGAGCGTGGTTGTAAACATGGCAAATCTCGCCAATCCTGCCGATAATGAGATGGCACGCCTTTATTCACACGAGCGCATCCCCGCTGTATTGCGCGGCACGGCTGATTATCTGATTGAACAAGAACATTGCATTACCTTAGATGATAAGCAACATGGGGCTGCTACCGCTACGGGCTCCCCTATCAATTCAATCACTGACCTACTGCCTATTCCTCCCATTGAAGATATGGAGCTAGATGCAGAAGGTAACCCCATTTGCGTACCGGGCAGCCTGTGCGATTTTCTGCATAATTACGAAGCGCCCGAACCTATCTTTTTAGATGATGATGGAGTGCAAATAACTGGCGATACGCTCCCCCCCATTGCAGCAATACCCATTCTAGAAACGCCGCTTGTCGAGATAATAGAAACGGCAGCGGTGGATTCACTACCCCTCCCCCCCATGGTGCTCAATGAGCCTATCGTCTCACCTCAGCCGCAAGAGCCAACGGGCGCATGGCAAAAGATGCTGAATAAATATGCCCCTGCGACAGAAGTAGAAACGAAAGCCGATAGCATCCCACCAACACCTGTCAAAGACAACTATCAAAACTTGCTCGATAGATATGGTGCGAAGCCAGATAATGTTGAAAATTCTAGTAAAGTTGATACGTTGATGGAAGATAGAATCAAAAATAAATATCAAGGCACTACGAGAGAATAATGACAACTCCTCCCCCTCCTCCCACGCTCACAGGCGAAGAAGAAGTCGTGATTTTATTCACGGCGGAAACAAATGCAGGTAAGCCATTTCATACTTATATTAAGCTGACGCTTTTAAAGCTGGGCGAATTTCAAGAAGCGCAAGCCAAAGGCTCGCCGATTGATTTAAACACACTCGGCCAAGTATTAGAAACAGGCTGGGGACACGAACCAAACGCCGATGTTCACGCGAAAATTGTCGCAGAACATGGCGAAGTGCTCGATAGCGAGTAACTCTCGTCTTTTAGCTAAATGGCTATAACTCCCCTTCAAGGGAGAGTCACTAAACTCGTAATACGGCAATCTCAATCAGCGGGCGCTTGCCAAGTTCGGCTTTTACAATACGGCGCACGGCGGTACGCACGCGTTGTTCTAGCGGCTTTTTAGCTTTTCTATCTTTTAAAGATTTTTCAATTTCATCAGCCATTTCTTTGATAATATCGGCATCTTCTTTATCGTCCATGCAACCGGGCGCCATAATTGAAGGCGCTTCAATCAGACGGTTATCTTCCAGCGCCAGCGCAATAAAGATAATCCCATCATCGCGCATTTTGCGACGCTGGCTGAAAATTTTACTGTCAATCGGAGTCAGCACATTACCATCAATGGCGATGTAACCGCTCTTAACCGTGCCAACTTGTTTGGCCTCGCCCTCTTTCAGCAAAATGACAGCACCGTTGCTAGCTTTCACCGTTTCAGGAACGCCGAGGCTTTTGGCGAGCTTCACATGCTCAATCAAATGGCGTGGTTCGCCGTGAACAGGCACCGAAATTGTCGGCTTAACCATCTCGTACATTTCCTTCAGCTCGGCACGTGCAGGGTGGCCAGATACATGTATGAAATGCTCATGTGCCGTCACTACTTCTACGCCCATTTCAATCAGCAGGTTGTGGATGTAACCAATACGTGCCTCATTACCTGGAATATCGCGGGACGAGAATATCGCCGTATCGCCCTTGGCCAAACGAATCGTTTGATGGTCGCTTTGCGCCATGCGGGTAAGGGCGGCGCGTGGCTCGCCTTGGCAACCCGTGGAGATAATCATACATTCATCACGTGGCACACCCATCGCCTCTTTATCAGGCAGCAAGGGTGGGCAGTCTTTTAAATAGCCAGCATCTTTGGCAGCACCAATTATGCGTTCGAAGCTACGGCCTGCCATGAATATTTTACGGCCAGCCGCCTCACCTGCTTTAATGAGCGATTCTAGACGCGCCAAGTTACTGGCGAAAGTCGCCGCTACTACACGATGTTTACAGGCGGCGATTTGCTTGATGAGTTCTTCTTTCACATCCGCTTCCGAACCTGAAACACCCTCAACAAATACATTGGTCGAATCGCAAACAATGGCCATCACGCCAGCATCGCCAAACTTCATCAACGCCTTTTTATCAGGTGCTGGGCCGACAACAGGGGTGTCATCAATTTTCCAATCGCCTGTATGCATTACCACACCCGCATCGGTCGTAATGGCAATTGCCTGCATTTCGGGGATAGAATGGGTTAGGTCAATCATGTCTAATTTAAACGGACCAAGGTTCAGCGTGCTGCCTTGTTCTACCTCGTTAATTTGCAAGCCTTCTACGCGGTCACCTTTTAGCTTCGCCTTTAAAACATTGGCGGTAAAAGGCGTGGCGTAAATTGGGCAATCGATTACATCATATAAATATTGCACTGCGCCAATATGATCTTCATGCGCGTGGGTCAATATAATGGCCATCAATTTATCGCCGATATAATCTTCGATAAAGCTTACATCTGGCACCATTACATCGGCACCAGGCAGGTGATCGTTTGTAAAGCCGATACCCATATCAATCATTATCCATTTGCCTTTATAGCAATAGAGATTGAGGTTCATGCCAATTTCATTCGAGCCGCCCAAAGGCACAAAAATTAGCTCATCGTGATAGGGTGTAAAATTAAATGTCATTGCGTTCTTTCATTATTATTTGCATTAAAAATGCTGTTATTACCCAGCGAGTTTCTGTGCGACTAAAGTGAGGCCACGCATGGTTAGCTCGGCATCAAGTTCGTCAATCGCATCACTATTTTTTTCAAACAAGCGGGCAAGCCCACCTGTCGCAATGACTTTAGCAGGAACTCCCAGCTCGTTCTTAATTTCTTTTACGATACGTTCAATTAATCCCAAATATCCAAAGTAAATCCCTGCCTGCATCGCACTTTCGGTATTAGTGCCAATAACTTTAGTTGGATGTTTAATTTCCACTGAAGGCAACATGGCTGCTGCATTTTGCAATGCTTCAAGCGACAGGTTAATCCCTGGTGCAATCACGCCGCCAATGTAAGCGCCATTTTCATCCGCCACATCGAAGGTGGTAGCCGTGCCGAAGTCGAGCACGATGCTGGCTTGGCCATATTTAATCCATGCGGAAAAAGCGTTGATAACTCTATCCGCCCCCACTTCATTAGGGCTATCGGTTTTCACCTGCACGCCAACTTGATTCATCAATTCTGCTGTGACTAATAAGGGGGCTTTGCCGACTAATTCTTCCACTGCTTTTAAAATGGGGAAACGACAGCTCGGCACTACACACGCAACGATTGATTGCGTCACGTCCGTTGCTAGCATTTTTTGCCGTGAGAAGAAATTCTCCAGCCACAGCACAAACTCATCCGCCGTTCGTAAACGATTGGTCGATAAGCGCCATTGGCCCAAACATTTATCGCCATCAAATAACGCAAAACAGCTATTAGTATTACCAATATCAATCGCTAGAATCATAGCAACACCTCGCCAGATGAAATAGTTCTCACTTCACCTGTTTTCTCTTTTAGCAAGAGGCTGCCTGTGTCATCCATGCCAGCAAACGTACCCATGATACATTCATCGCCCATCAAAACTTCCATAGGCTCGTCTTTATGTAGGGCGTGGTTGAGCCAGTATTTTTTAATTGGTTCAAAGCCATCATCTTGCCAAAGCTCGTACCATTCAACAAAGTGATGAATAAAGCGCGATAGCACAATTTTAGCTGAAATTAACTCGACCCCCGCATGGCGCATGCAGGTCGCGGGGCGCTCTAAATTGGCAGGCGCATTCTCAATATTCATGCCTAAGCCAATCACCGCCCAGCGCTTTGTTTCGCCCGTATCTTCATCAATCGTTTCGAAAGATTCTAACAGCAAACCTGCTAATTTAGCGCCACCGAGCATTAGGTCATTCGGCCATTTTAATTTCAATTCTGCTGCGGGCAATACAGGTGCGACACTTGCGTGCGCTGCTGCTGCTGCAACAAACGAAAGTTGCGGCAGATTCTTAAATTCGCATTCAGGTTGTAGCAATGCCGATACGAATAAATTGCCTCGTTGCGATACCCATTCATTACCTCTACGGCCTCGTCCATCCATTTGATTAAGCGCCCAAATGAAGGCACCATGGGCACCGCCACCTTCGGCCAATCGGCGAGCTTCATCATTCGTACTGTCGAGATGCTGGTAGGTTAGCAGGTGATAGTCATCGACCAGTGGCACGCGTTTGCGTAACGGTTTTTCTTCTATCTCCACAGCGCACCTGCCGCACGAGCCGCAGATTCAATTAAGGGTGCAGGAGTAACAATATAAAGCATCGTCACCGCAGCACAAACCAGAAGCACAAGCTGCATACTTGCCGTATTTTCCGCATTAAAGCCATCACGTGCATCGTCAAAATACATGACCTTTACAATACGCAAATAATAGTACGCGGCAATGACACTGCTTAACACACCAATGACAGCAAGGCCAAATAGCCCCGCATCAAGCGCAGCAAGGAACACATAGAACTTACCGAAGAACCCAGCCAAAGGCGGAATACCCGCAAGAGAGAACATGAAGGCTGCCATTAACATCGCAAAATATGGGTGCTTCTGCGATATGCCGCCAAGTTCATCTATCTGTTCAATCGCTTTACCATCGCGCTGCATTAACAACACGCAAGCAAATGCACCGATGCTCATAAACAAGTATATCGCTAGGTATATTAATAGTGCCTGTACGCCTTCTTGCGTACCGCTGGCCACAGCTACGAGCGCGAAACCAACATGACCAATCGAACTAAATGCTAACATACGTTTGATGTTATTTTGAGCAATTGCCCCCAGTGCACCAATAATCATTGAGGCAACAGAAAGGAATATAATAATTTGCTGCCATTGCGAAATCCAATCTCCCAATGGTTCAATTAGCACTCGCACAAAAATTAGCAACGCCGCAATTTTAGGTGCGGTACTAAAGAAGGCCGTAACAGGAGTCGGCGCGCCTTGATAAACATCTGGCGCCCACATATGGAAAGGGGCAGCGGAAATTTTAAAGCTAAACCCAACCAGCACAAATATCATCCCCAGCAATACGCCAAACTGCTGCGGCGTAACTTGGCTATCAAATGATAGAGTCTGCAAAAATTCGCCCATACTGGCAAAGCTAGTCGTACCGGTAAATCCGTAGAGATACGAGATACCAAACAACAATAAACCTGATGCTAACGAGCCCAGAACAAAATATTTCATACCTGCTTCAGTCGCCATACGATTATCACGATGATAGGCTGTCAGAACGTAAAGCGACAAGCTCATCAATTCTAAACCAAGATAAAGCGATAACATGTCGGCGGCGGAAACTAGCAAGCACATACCGAGGGTAGCAAGCATCATTAAGAGCGGGAATTCGAAACGATCATCCTCTTCTTGTCCGCGCTTCCAGTAAGCGCCCAACACCATCGCCAAAAGGGTAGATAATAAAATAAGACCTTTAGCAAATTGCGTAAAACCATCCACCTTCAGCAGGTTGTTCATCAACATGCGAGATTCTTCCATCGGCGAATTGATGGTAAAATAAAGCGCAGCAACAATGGATAATGGTGCGATAGCTTGCACTAATTTGCGGCCAGATGCACCACCATACAACCCCATAAGCAGCAGAAGAATGGTCATGAAGAACAATGCTAGTTCTGGCATTAAGAAGAATAAATCAATGACATTCATTGCTGAACTCCTTGTTCAATCACAATTGCTGGGGCTTCAATTACCACCTCAACAACGGGTGCTATATTGATTTGCGTCAATAGGTTTTCCACTGGCGCATGTAAAATTTCTAATAATGGATCAGGGTAAACTCCCAACCAAATCACCATCACCCCAAGGGCAATAAACATGGCCGTTTCGCGAAACTCTAAGTCGGTCAATTTCTTCAATTCATTGCGAACCAATTCACCAAAGCTTACACGGCGGTATAGCATTAATGCATAGGCGGCGCCTAACACTAAGCCTGTCGCCAAGCCAAAGGCCAACCAACTGCTGGCTTGATAAGCACCTAGCAATACAAGGAACTCGCCCGTAAAGCCTGATGTTGCAGGTAAACCAACCGAGGCCATCGTGAAGAATAGGAAGAAGAATGCGAACCAAGGCATAACTTTTGCCACGCCGCCGTAGCGTGCAATTTCACGCGTGTGAACACGATCATACACCACACCCACACAGATAAATAATGCGCCAGATATTAAACCATGAGAAATCATTTGCACCATCGCACCTTCAATACCTTGCTGGTTGAAAGCGAATAATCCCGCCGTTACAAACCCCATATGCGCGACAGAAGAATAAGCAATTAGCTTCTTCATATCTTCCTGCACTAGCGCCACAAGCGAGGTGTAAATTACTGCGATAATACTCAAACTCCACACCATTGGTGTAAAGTAATGCGAGGCTTCTGGCAGCATTGGCAAGCTAAAGCGAATAAAGCCATAGCCCCCCATTTTCAGTAAGATACCTGCAAGAATAACCGAACCTGCGGTAGGCGCTTGTACGTGCGCATCGGGCAGCCAAGTGTGCACAGGCCACATTGGTACTTTCACTGCAAAAGAGGCAAACATCGCCAGCCATAAGATATTTTGAATATCGCCAGAGGTGGCAGGTGATAACACCATCAACTCTGGAATGCTGGTTGTACCATGCGTGAAATACATCCATAAAATTGCGA
This sequence comes from Rickettsiales bacterium, assembly GCA_023301245.1. Taxonomy (GTDB): domain Bacteria; phylum Pseudomonadota; class Alphaproteobacteria; order Rickettsiales; family JALZUV01; genus JALZUV01. Next base: position 4,645 of record JALZUV010000022.1, on the reverse strand, counting down.
GTAGGAATAACACCGAACCCAAGAGCGTATAAAGGAAGAATTTATAGGAAGCATAAACACGATTATTACCGCCCCAAATACCGATGATTAGGAACATCGGAATCAACATACCTTCAAAGAACACATAGAATAATAATGCATCTAACGAGCAGAACACGCCGATGATGAAGCTCTCTAAAATCAAGAACGAAAGCATAAATTCACGCACTCGCGTTTTCACTCCATTCCAGCTTGAAAGAATACAAATTGGCATCAAGAATGTTGTCAATAATAGTAGCGATAGCGAGATGCCATCAACACCTAAATGGTAGCTAATACCATCAGCCACCCAGTCATGTTTTTCAACAAACTGGAATGCGGCTGTAGAGCTATCGAAGCCAGGCAATATAAGTGCGAGCGAAGCAATAAAGGTAATAACCGTAACAAACAAAGCCGTTAGCTTTGCATTACGTGCGGCCATTTCGCCTTCACTATCGCGCACGAATAGGAATATAGCACCTGCGCCAATAAGCGGGAGCAATAATAACAGTGATAATACGGGTAAAGTTTCCATCTTACGCGCCTCCCCGAACTAGATACCAAGTGATGAGAATGACCAATCCAGTCAGCATCATAAAGGCATAATGATATAGCATACCTGTTTGTGTTTTTCCCGTTTTCACGGCGAACCAGCCCGAAAGCGCAGCCAAACCATTAGGGCCTAAACCATCAATTACTTTTTTGTCCCAGAACTTAAAGAAATGGCGACCAAAGCCAATAGCTCCACGAATAAATACGGCACGATATAGCTCATCGAAATACCATTTATTTAACAAGAACGTGTAAATTGGCTTGAACTTATTTGCCAATTTCTCCGGTAAACTTGGCACTTTAATATAAAATAACCACGCCAGTGCAATACCCGAAAGCGCAACAATAAGCGGCACAATCGGCACCCATTTTGGCAGGTCATGAATTTTACTAAGCACGTTATTTTCTTGCGCCACAAATATTGCGCCACGCCAGAAAGCGCCATCGCCTTCAACCATACCAAGCACATGGTAACCTACTGCACCTGCGCCAACTGCACCAATGGCAAGCAATATCAACGGAATGGTCATCACCTTCGGCGATTCATGCGCCGCGTTATAAGCTTTTTTGCTCATACGAGGCTTGCCGTGGAAGGTCATAAATAACAAACGCCAGCTATAGAAAGCGGTTAAGAATGCTGCAGCAAGCCCCATATAAAAGGCGAACATTCCATGGGTAGATTGCGCAGCATAAGCTGCCTCAATAATCATATCTTTCGAGTAATATCCTGCGAAAGGCGGAATACCCGCAAGTGCCAATGAACCGATCCACATGAGCGCACAAGTGAGCGGAACTTTGCGTGCAATGCCCCCCATATTGCGCATATCTTGTTCGTGATGCAATGCGTGAATAACCGAGCCTGCACCTAGAAATAACAATGCTTTAAAGAAGCCGTGAGTCAGCAAGTGGAACATGCCTGCTCCATAAGCAGAAACACCGCAAGCGAAGAACATATAGCCAAGTTGCGAACAAGTTGAGTAAGCAATAACGCGCTTAATATCATTTTGCACAAGACCAATGGTCGCGGCAAAAATCGCCGTAGCACCACCTACATAAGTCACCATCTGCAACGCAATTGGCGACATTTCAAATAAGGGCGACATACGTGCCACGAGAAATACACCTGCGGTTACCATGGTGGCTGCGTGGATAAGCGCAGATACGGGAGTAGGCCCTTCCATCGCATCAGGTAGCCATGTGTGCAAACCGAGCTGAGCCGATTTACCCATCGCACCAATAAATAGCAGGATACAAATAACCGTTAGCGCATGCCAATCTTGGCCTAGGAAGTTTATTATCGCATCGCCTTGAGTCGCCGCTGTGGCAAAAATCTCATCAAACTGAACTGTGCCAAACATTAAGTAAATTGCGAAAATACCAAGGGCAAAACCAAAATCGCCTACGCGGTTAACGATGAAGGCTTTCATTGCAGCCGCATTGGCCGATTCTTTCTGATACCAAAAACCAATTAGTAAGTATGAGCATAACCCCACCCCTTCCCAACCAAGGAAGAGTTGAACTAAATTATCTGCTGTGACCAACATTAGCATGAAGAAGGTAAAGAACGATAAATATGCCATAAAGCGCGGCTTAGCTGGCTCTTCATCCATGTAACCAATCGAATAAATATGCACCAGTGCCGAGACTGAAGTCACCAGCAACATCATCGCTGAAGATAGCATATCAATGCGTAGTGCCCAGCGAACATCAAAGCCGCCTGATTTTATCCACGATCCAATATCGAGGGTGAAGGTCTCTGCGCCGCCACTTAATTTAATGAATAAAGTCCATGCGCAAATAGCAGCGATAGACACTAAACCGCTGGTAATAATTTGTGCCGTTTTATGCTCTATGCGATTCCACATAAAGCCAACAAGCACCGCCGCAAATAACGGTAAAAAGACAATCAGTTGAGCTAACAAAGTCACTTCGTCGCCTCCATACGGGTTTCACGCCCAATTTCTTCGACGGCGATAGATCCTGCATTACGGAAGAACACCACTAATATTGCAAGGCCGATAGCCGCTTCAGCAGCGGCAACCGTTAGAATAAATACGGTAAAGACTTGGCCAACCAAATCTTGCAATGCCACCGAAAAGACAACCATATTAATATTGACGGCCAGCAACATCAATTCAATCGACATTAATAGCGTGATAATATTTTTGCGGTTTAGAAATATTCCGCAAATACCGATAACAAATAATAACGCAGCGACCGTAAGGTAATGCGTTACACTAATCGATTCATAGAGTGCTGTGTTCATGATGCGCCCTCGCCTGATTTAACTTTCATCAGCTTTAGAGCATCGCCACGTTTGCGCGATAGCTGCTTATTGATATTTTGCTTTAACGAACGTTTTTTCTCGCGCAAGGTCAGCACAATCGCACCAATCATCGCCACAAGTAAAATAATGCCCGACACTTGGAAGGCATAAATATAGTCCGTATATAAAATTCGGCCAATGGCAAGCGTGTTGCTTACCTCATTCGCCGCAGGAATAACATGAGCTGGCGCTGCCGATGCAATTTCCGTCGATGATAATGCGCCGAACACTAAATATAATTCACCAAACAACAAAGCGGCAGCACCTGCGCCAATAGGTAAATATTTTAAGAAGCCTTCGCGCATTTCAGCCACATCAACATCTAACATCATCACGACAAATAAGAATAAAACTGCAACTGCGCCGACATAAACAATCACCAAGGTCATGGCGATATATTCCGCACCAATAAGTACAAATAAACCCGCTGCATTAAAAAAGCAGAAGATTAGAAATAATACTGAATGCACTGGATTTCTCGATGAAATCACCGCCAGCGCCGACAGCACCATGGCGATGGAAAGTGCATAAAATGTGATGGTTGCAATTGGCAGTTCCATGTCTTTTCCTAGCGGTAAGGTGCGTCAGCTACTAAATTAGCAGCAATGGCATCTTCCCATCTTTCTCCATTATCGAGTAATTTATCTTTATTATACCAAAGCTCTTCGCGTGTTTCGGTCGCAAATTCAAAATTCGGACCTTGCACAATCGCATCTACGGGGCATGCCTCTTGGCAGAAACCGCAATAGATACATTTTACCATATCAATATCGTAGCGTGTGGTTCGGCGTGATCCGTCTTCACGTTCTTCTGCTTCAATCGTAATGGCTTGTGCAGGGCAAATCGCTTCGCACAACTTACAAGCAATGCAACGTTCTTCGCCATTAGCGTAACGGCGCAAGGCATGCTCACCACGAAAACGCGGGCTTAAAGGACCTTTTTCGTATGGATAATTAATTGTCACTTTTGGTTTGAAAAAATACTTCAAGGTCATCCATAGGCCCGAAATAATTTCCACCAATAAAAAGGCATTAAATAATCGTACTAAATTCATAATTATTGCACCGCCTCTTCAAGCTTTTCAACTTCTCGTTCAATCTCATCTGTCACGGATTCACCTGCATTTTTAACCGCTTCAATAACCGTAACTTCTGCGGCTTCGACCTGCGGTTGATAAACTACATAAGCCGATGTCATCACCACCCACAACAACGATAGCGGTAGGAATACTTTCCACCCTAAACGCATTAATTGGTCATAACGGTAACGTGGCAAACTGGCACGCATCCAAATAAAGGCGAATAAAATAAAGGTAATTTTTAAAGCAAACCAAATGGGCGCAGGAATAAATTCAAGCGACTCATGCGGCGCTAAATAGCCCCCCATAAATAAGGTCACCGCAATGGCTGACATTAAAATCATATTCATATATTCGCCGAGGAAGAATAACGCGAAGGTCATCGAAGAATATTCAACATTATACCCTGCCACTAATTCGGCTTCAGCCTCTGGCAAATCAAACGGATGGCGGTTTGTTTCTGCCAAAATTGAGATGAAGAATAAAATAAACATCGGGAATAAACCCGTAAACATAAACCAGCCGTCGCGCTGCGCTTCAATAACATCAATCAAATTTAGCGAACCCACCAGCAGCAACACACATACGATTACAAAACCAATCGACACTTCGTACGATACCATTTGCGCGGCAGAACGAATCGCACCAAGGAAGGCATATTTTGAGTTACT
>JALZUV010000021.1 GCA_023301245.1 Rickettsiales bacterium | reverse complement strand
TGGCAACCTTATCACGCAGGTCGGTTTGCATGGCTTTTAATGTTTCGCTGTCCAGTGTTTGAACTGTATCTTGAAATTTACTCATCTCATATCCTGTCGGAGGTTGCATCCTTATGTTATGTATCTAGACTACAGGGTGAATGTTACGGTTTCGTGAAGGAAATTAAAATGCATAGCGTGATTGCTTTAACGGCAGAAGAAAAACCATTTGATGATGAACGACGCGAAGCGGTGCTAGGTGCTTTAGCGCCAAACCAGTGGAAGTGGCTGCGCCGTGGGCGCGCGATTCAAATGCGCTTTGCCGGTGCTCCCGCCGATGTTCAGCTAACTTCCGCCCGCGAAGCGGCGCAGGTTGATTTATTATTTAAAGAAGGCGAAGAAGGTTTTGCACCGAAGAAGCTCCTTATTTGCGACATGGATTCGACTATTATTGAACAAGAATGCATTGATGAGCTGGCCGATTTTGCAGGGCTGCGCGATAAGGTCGAGAAAATAACCGAGGCTGCCATGCGAGGTGAACTCGATTTTTCAAGTGCTTTGCGCGAACGGGTGGGGCTGCTGAAGGGCTTGCCCGAAAGTACCATGCAGCAAGTATTTGATGAACGTATTACCCTATCAAAGGGTGCTGCTTGGCTGGTGAGAGCAATGAAGCGCGAAGGCGCTCATTGCGTATTAGTGAGCGGCGGTTTCGTGTTTTTCACCGAACGAGTGGCGCGCGCCGCTGGTTTCGATGCGCATTTTGGCAATCGCTTAGGGGTTGAAGGCGGAATGTTAACGGGTGAAGTGATTGAGCCAATTTTAACTAAAGAATCAAAACTGAAAATTTTAGAGCATAAAATAAACGAGCTCGGCATTACGGCCGATGATGTGCTGGCCATTGGCGATGGTGCTAACGATATTCCAATGCTGCAACATGCAGGTATGGGGGTTGCTTATCGCGCAAAAGAAACCACACAAAGAGCCGCGCAATATCAGCTGAATGAAGCAGATTTAGAAACATTACTTTGGGCGCAAGGAATTCGCTCAACTGCTTAGGTAAATAGCCCCCAAAGGCGTTCGGTTTTTACCCAACCTGTTTCGTTGTAAATATTCATCGAAAAAGTAGGGTCGGCCAAATGGTCGAGGAAGCGTGCTAGGCTTTGTACGATGGTAATAGCGTCTTCTTCATTTAGGGTTTGATGCACAAAGAGGTGCGCTTGTAACGCTAGCTGTAAAGTAGCAAGGCGCACGCCGATAATGGTCATGCGGTCGGTTAGTGTTTTACCAAAACCAGAGAACGGGAACATCGCCATCTCTAGCTCAGTGCGCAAGGTACGTTTTAAAAATGGTTGCCATTGCTGAGAAGTAAATTGCCAGCCTTCGCGCATCGTTTGCAAATTTAGGAAACTATCTTCGCCATAGCTAATCGTGCCTTGTTCGCTATTAATTTCGACATTTAATGCTTGATGCATCGTATCGAGCACGGCTTGCAAGCGAGGCCGGTGCGACTTTTTGGTTGCCCCCACTAGCCCAGCTAGCGAGTGGTATAAATGGAAAGGGTCTTCTTGCTTTGTTTGCGCTTGCGTTAAGCGAGTATCGGCGCTTTTAAGGTAAAAGCTTACAGCCATTGGCCAAGTAGCCTTATCGACCAATTGCATGGAATGAGTTACGGCATGCATCCGTGCGATAATTTGGCCAACATCAGCATCTTCTGCCATCGCCGCATTTAAGAAGGCCTCATGCATTTCGATGGCTTTATCGGAAGGAATGTCATCCTGCAAATAATTATGCATCGTGGTGGGAGTGCGCTCGGATGAATAGTTTTCCCAGTTTTTTTCAGGCTCTGATAGTAATGCCAGCCGCGCCACTTCAGGGCAGGAAAGGCTGGCGGTTTGATGAATTTTTTCGCCCATTTGGCGTGTGATACGCGGGAAGAAGTGACAAGCATCCCCTAGAAAGTCGGAGCCCCTATCAGCGTGAATGCCGCACCAACCTTTATCGTATTTTATGCAATGGTCGGTTTCGGGGTCACGCTTCATAATATGAGCCGCTTCGCCCGAGGTGACGGCATCCACCAACTCGGGCGCGAAGGCCTCATAGCGGGCAATAGTGGGTTCATCCACTTGCATTCCCCAACCTTTGCAACAGGTGTCTTCACACTTATCACCAAGGCATTGAAAATCTTTCAACCAATGAGACTGCTGCATTATTTATTCGCCTAAGTTGAGCAGTTCTTGCACTTTATATTTGCTGCTTTGGAATACATATTGCACCGCTGAGCGAGTGGGTAAATAAACCAACAATGGTGCACGGGTGTTAGCCGATAATTTAATATCATGCGGCGAACGGTGAACCGACACGATGAGTAAAACGACTAAATTATCGTAATCTTCGACACCAACATCGTTGGCAGCTTTTTCTAAATCTTCGCGTGCGATAAGATTATTATCTAGTGGCACGGGCAGGGTGATGAATGAAACACTTGGGTCATTCAGCGATTGTAGTAACTTAAATTGCTTCAGTTTTTCCGTTGGAAAATCTGTCATCGCATATTCAAAATTACCAGCAATTCCTAGCAAGCCTTGTGCGAAAATTATTGGATTATCAGTCGCTACTTCAACATCGCCGAAGCGCGTTTCGATAGTGGCGGTGTTTGCGCCTTCAATATTTTCTTGCAGTGCATTTTGCACGGTTTCTGGGTTTACGTTTGTTTGTTGGGTCACGGTATCTAACATCTCCATGTTCCTTAATTGTCGAAAGAACTGCCTGCTACCTGCTGGCCAGATCTTTGATTACTATAGCACGATTACCTATCACGCCAAAACGAAGTTTTCTACAAGAAGTCAATCAGCCGGAGCCTGTTGAGGCTTGCAAAAGATTGAAAGGCAGCTTGTAGAACGGTTTGATCGACGGCTAATTGTGTAGAAGCCTCGACAATATCTGTGTTGATGAGCGACCCGCTTACGCCAGCCCAATAGGTTTGGAGGTCGTTATGGCGAGCGGTGATATTTTCAATCGCCACAATATTAGAATTGACGGTGGTTTGTTCGGCAATAATATCTTGTAAGCCATCTTGAATTAAATCGAGTGCATTTGCTCGTTCTGGGTCCGAGCCACCTTCGCTTTCAATGGCTAGTGAAATTGCAGCATATACTTTTTGGAAGCCTTCGGCATCGGCGCGCACACCATAATTAATTTCAATATTATCATCGACACGGGCAACGACATCTTCGCTACTGCCTTCATAGTAATTTGCATCTGGCACACCAGGGGTTAGCGGTACTGGATTATCGCTTATTGGCGGCGCATTGGTGCGAGTGCCACCAAATAGATAGCGCCCATCAAAATTTGTATTTAGCATTTCGTCTAATCGGTCGCGCATGCTGCTTATTTGATTATTGAAATCCAGTGATTCATTCGCACCAACATTGCGGCTTGAAACAATAAAGTTTTCTATATCATCAACAAGGTCAATAATATCATCTACTACGACCCGCGTTGTATTGACACGAGAAAGCACAATGGCATTATTTTCTATATAAGTTTCTGACTTAGATATTCTGGATTCAAGCTGTACAAAATGTTCAACTTGGTTGCCGAGCCCTTGGAAGTTATCTGTCTTTCTACCGCTAGAAATTTGATTCTGCAAATTGGCAATATTACTTTGTACGCGTGTAACGTCACCTAAAGTAGTTTGGTGCAGTGCTTGTGTGGTAACACGTTGAATTGTCATAATCTAATCTCCTCTAAAACGAATTAATTAAAGTGTCGAATAATTCGTCAGTAATGCTGATAACTCGTGCGGAAGCCGCATAAGCATTTTGGTAAATAATCGTATTGGCTAGCTCCTCATCGAGGTTAACGCCGCTTACGGCATTGGCACGCTCTTCGTAACCTTCAAGTACAATTAAGTTATTATCGGCGGCACGCTCTGCTGTAATAGAATTAGCCGAAATATAACCGAGCATTTCCCCCGCATAAGCGTTGAAGGTGAGGGTTGAGTTTGGCAGGGCACCCGCAGCATCAAATTGAGTGGCTTGAGTGCCAAGTGCTGCAAGGCGCTGAATAACCGATTGGTCGCCTGAAAAGCGCTCAAAGGTGTAAACGGGCTCGCCATTATTACCCGATTGGTTGGAAAGTTGTAAATTCCCTGTTGAAATGAGGCTAGGGTTTTCAAGCAAGCGTGATTCTATCGCCAAGTTAATGGCCGAACCTTTTACGGTATCGCCTGTTTCTGTCAGTTCGTTATTACTGAAGAAGTTATTGAGCCCATAATGATGCGAGAAACCGCGATTATCACCTAAACGCGATGGAATGTCGCTTGGTAAGCCTAAGTGCTGTGAGCCACTATCATCAATAGCAAAGGTAATGCCATCGCGTAGAGATTCAATTGTTAAGAAACCCTCTTGCTGGCCAAAATTTCCGCCCGAACTTAGCAATTCATTACCATCTTCATCTGCTAAATAAGCACGCAGCAGTGGGCGATTATCCGCTGGCACAGCGATAATTCCATCGCCTGAAATGGTGGTGCGTGCCGAAATACGATCATTCGTCGTATCTTCTTGAGGGTTAAGCACGCGATAAGTTACGGTGGAGGTGCTTACATTGCCATTTTCATCCTCTACTCGCAAGCTCACGTTAATATCGTAGTAAGAAGAATCTGGGTTGCCGCTAAGATCAGCGCTAATGCTGCCCTGTTGTTGTAAGCGAGTTTTCTCGCCTGCTTCTACTGTATCATAAGGCGGGCTAATAGTTTGGCCTGCTACATCAACGAGACCTGTGCTGGTTGCATTCGATATTAATGTTACTTCAAAACTATTGGCAGTTATGTTGCTAACTTGAAAATAACCGTCAAGCTCTCCACCCGGAATACCGTTAATGGCAAGGCTAGGGTCGTTAAGGCGAATGGTGTCGCCTACGGATAATCCGTGCGGTTCATCTGCTGTAATTTTTACAACATTGCTGCCAGCAGTGGTTGAGAATGTGCCGAGTGGGTTAAGGCCAAAGGTGGGTAAGGTATTAGAGGTAGAGCTAATATCTGCTGCAGTATCATCTAGCACCTGTATGCTATCAATCCAAAAGTCACCCGCTTGGCTTGAAATATTTTCAATATCAAAATCAAACTCAATAATAGGAGTGACGCCTGGCACTTCATTGCTGATTAGGGCGAGTTGCACATTGTTAAAATTACCTACCGATAGGCGGTTTTGCGGAACTCCAAAATGATTGTTGATTTCATCAATGAGAGTTTGCGTGTCAGCTTCACCGAAATCATGACCGCTATATAGGCTGTCTAGTTCTAGGTTGAGCGGGCGGCCACCTGTCGATTCATCGCCAAAGGCGCTAGCAGCGGGGGTGCCATCGTCATTTAAGGCGGCAATCGTCACGCTGCCTGTCCATAAGCTGCGTTGGTTGACATCAACGAGTGCCGTGCCCTCTAACTCAGATGCAGGCGGATAGCCTGATCCTTGGTTGTGGATGGCGTTGAATTGATCGCGCAATTGTGACGAAAGCTGGTCAAGCTGTTGTAAGATAGCGGGGATAACATCATCGCGTACGGCGAGTAACCCTGCTAGTTTACCATCGTCAAAACGTGATTCAATTTGGCTGCTCGTGCCGCCGCTTACAAGGTTCGTGATGCCTCCTATAGGGCTGCCATCAACATTAAGTGCTTGCACCGTAACGGGGAGAATTTCACCGTCATTTATCAGCGTGTCAGGGTTGCTGATGGAGCTATAGTCTAGGCGACTATAGCCGTGATCGAGTAAGTTGATGCCATTGCCTGCATAAATATCAACGGTACCATTTTCGCGCTCATTGACTCGAATATTGATATATTCGGCCACATCTTCAATGAGTAGGTCGCGTTGGTCGAGTAGGTTATTAACGTTTGAGCCAAAAGCAGAAGCTTCGGCAATTGCCTCATTAACGAAGAACAGTTCTTCAATTTTAAGGTTCAGCGTGTCAACGGCACTAGAAATTTCTTGATCACTTTGCAGGCGTAAATCTTCTAAGCCGAGCGCTAGGTTTGAAATTTCGCGGGCAACAGTCGTAGCAGATAGAGCCACCGCTGCACGAATAGAGCTACTCTCAGGTGTTTCCGCAACTTGAGATAAATCGTTAAAGAAGGTGTTAATATGTGCATCGACACTATTATCAAGCGACGGGTCGCCCAGTAGGTTTTGAATACCAGTGTAATAATCTGTGACAGTGTCGCTATAGCCAACGCTACTACTTTGTTCGTAGATAGAGGTTTGCAAATATTGGTCGACCTTACGGGTGACGTTTTCAATGCGAACTCCACCGCCGTCTCCGCCATAACTAACCGATTGTAAATCGACAACCTGACGTGAATAGCCTTCGGTATTCGCGTTGGCGATGTTATTTGAGATAACCGACAAGGTGCGTTGGTTAACGTGTAACCCCGAAAGTGCCGTGTTTAATGCGAGCGAAAGACTCATTGTCTGATACCTACCCTATACTTGCTCGTTGAGGGTGACAGAAACAGAATCTAGTTTCTCTTCAGGCACCCCTTTTATGTCGTAGCTTGGTTTGCGATTATGCTCGTTCACCACTTCGGTAATGGCTTGCACTACCCGTTCATTTACTTCTTTTGCGGCCAATAGGCGGCGATGATTTTCCAATTTAATATCGTTAAAGACCAGTACCAATTCGCGGAAATCTTCGCGCTCTTCATCGGTTATTTCCTCTAAAAGATAGGGGTATTTTTGTACACGCTTTAGCTGAAGTTCAACGGCTTTGGCTAGCCATTTTTTTTCGTTCTGAATGGGGTCAATGGCTTGCACATCCATCTCACTTAGATGGTCAACCTCAAGGGCTAAAATCTGCGCGAGGCGGGCAATAAGTGCCATAACATTGCCCATATTAATGCTTTGTGGGCGGATATCTTCCGGTGCATTGCCTGTATTTGTTTCGTAACCGTTCATTACTCTACCTCCGCCGTTAGTTTCGGTTCAGGTACGCCTAGCTCTTGCGTTACCTGTTGTGTTTCTTGCATACGAAGCATTTCGCGCTTCACATGGTCGGCCACTCCAATGCCGCCTGAACGCGACATTAATTTACTATATTCGTCAATTAGTAGGCTCTTATAAATATCATCGCCAGGGCCTTCGCTTGATGGGTCGAAGTCAACTTCGGCGAACATATGTTCCATCATTTGTGCCAAGAAAACCGACTCAAATTCTTTTGCCGCTTCTTCGATAGCAGGGTTGCTACCCGCTTGGCCTGCGGCTTTTCGTACGCTGTCTAGGCGTGCTTTGGCCTGATCGGCCATCATGCGGCCTTTATCCATATTTATCATTGGGGTGTCCTCCATTATCGTGTCTCTATTTCAGCTTGCAATGCGCCCGCTGCTTTGATGTTTTGTAAAATTGCAATCATGTCGCGTGGGCCAACACCCAGAGCGTTAAGGCCGCCCACTAGCTGCTTCAATGATGCTCCACTGCTTAGTACGGCTAGTTTGCTTGCGCCTTCTTCATCCACTGCAATTTCAGTGCGCGGGACAACCTCTGTCGTTGCACCAAACGGAGCGAAGGGATTAGGTTGCGATACTTGTGGCGTTTCTTCAATACGCACGACCAGATTACCCTGTGCGATTGCCACCGTATCTACCCGAACATTCTCGCCCATTACAATAGTGCCGCTCGCTTCATCAATGACGATTTTTGCGACTTGATCGGTTTTCACTTTTAGCTGTTCAATATCGGCTAATAGGTAAGCCACGGCATTATTATATTCTGCCGGTACGGTAATTTGTACGGTGCCCGGATCGGTCACGACAGAAACATCAGGGCCTAAGCGCGAATTTACAGCTCGCGAGATGTTCTGTGCAGTCTTTAAATCGGGGTTGCGAAGCGCCAGCTTTACGGTGTCGAGCGAGTTTAGAGCGAATTTAATTTCACGCTCTACTACACCACCGCCTGAAATAACGCCATTGGTTGGAACCCCTTTAGTAATAGAAGTGCCCGAAGCGCCTGCAGCCGAGAAGCCATTGATGGAAACTGAACCTTGTGCCACCGTATAAACAGCGCCATCTGCACCATAGAGTGGTGTGGCCAGTAACGTGCCGCCTAGCAAGCTTTTTGCATCACCCATGGCACTAAGCTGCACATCAACCTTTGAACCGGCACGAGAAAATGCAGGAAGTTTTGCGGTGACGGTTACGGCAGCCACATTTTTTGTATTTAAGTTTTGCCCACGAGTATTAACGCCTTGGCGTTCGAGGAAGGCAATGAGGCTTTGTTCAGTAAAGGCACTGTTTTGTAATTTGTCACCTGTACCATTAAGACCAACGACCAAACCATAGCCCACAAGCATATTCTCTCGAATACCCTCAAAGGAGACAATGTCCTTAATACGTGAGTTCTGCGCTGCCGCTAGGTCAGCCCATAAGATAAAAAACGAAAGTAATATAAATAAATTCTTCATAGCCTAATTAGCTATGCGAGAATCGTGCCAATTATTACGTTCCCCCTCCTCTGCGCGACTATTGTGGCTCAAATAGAGTGGTGCGGCGCGTGCTCAGGGCTAGCACACTTCCTTATTACTAAGCGGCGGCGGCGAATCCTTCTATATCGGCGGGGCCTTCTATGTTGTCGGTAACAATGTCTTTGGCGGTGCGTTTCACGAGACCTGAGAGAATTTTCCCCGTTCCTATTTCTAACGTGTGGGTAACACCGCTATCATGCATGGCTAAAATGGAGTCGCTCCATTTTACGCTGCCCGTCACTTGTTCTATTAATAGCGTCTTGATGATGCTGGCTTCTTTTACTGCATCGGCCGTTACATTGGCAAAAATTGGCACATCAGCATCGCGCATGGTGACGGTTTCGAGCGCCTCACGCATTTTATCGGCGGCAGGTTGCATAAGAGGAGAGTGGAACGGAGCGCTCACATTTAAAGGTAGCGCACGTTTTGCCCCTGCTTCTTTTGCAAAATCGCAGGCGCGCTCTACGGCGGCTTTATGACCCGAAATAACAATTTGCCCTGGGGCATTATAGTTAGCTAGCACACAAATTTCGCCTGTGCCTGACGCTTCTTCGCAGGCGTGTTCTACTTTTTTAGTTTCTAAACCAATGATGGCGGCCATACCGCCCTGACCCGCAGGTGCCGCTTGTTGCATTGCATCGCCGCGGATACGTAACAACTTTGCCGTGTCGCTTAAGCTAAAGGTGTTGGCCGCGCAAAGGGCGCTATATTCGCCTAAACTATGGCCTGCTATATAAGCAGCATTGGTAATTTTTGCCCCACATTGTTTTTCCAGTACGCGCCAAACGGCCATTGAGCTGGCCATAATAGCAGGTTGCGCGTTGGTGGTGAGGGTGAGTTCGTCAATATCGCCTTCAAACATCATCTTGCTTAGGTTTTGGTTTAACGCATCATCGACTTCAGCAAATACATCGCGTGCTTCAATAAAGGCATCGGCGAGCGCTTTGCCCATCCCTATAGTTTGTGAACCTTGACCCGGAAATATATATGCTGTTTTCATTATGTCTCATTATTTTAGATTTTGTTGAAGCTTAATTAGTGCGGTTAGTCATGGCTCGCGTCAAGATTTTTCATACGAAGTTTCTTGGCGCTTCATTTTTCAAATCGAGTGGCGCTCAAATGCCGCGTATGGTTCGCCGCTAAAGGCGCGCGCGCCTTGCGCTCCTATCCTTGAGATTGCTGCATTGGTAGTCTAAACTAATTCTTACGAAAAACCCTTGCATTGGCACGCTAAATGAGTATGTTGCGTTTCCTTATCGTCACGAGAGTGGCAAAAGTTGCGAAGAAGCAGGAGATACGAACATGGCATTTTACGAATGCACTTTTATTGCGCGCCAAGATTTGTCGCCATCAGATGTAGAAAAGCTAACCGATTCAGTGGTGGCTACTCTAGAGAAGCACGACGCTACAATCATTAAGCGCGAGAGCTGGGGTTTACGTAACCTCGCTTATGAAATTAACAAAAACCGTAAGGGTCACTTTGTGATGCTGGGTGTTGAGGCGAAGGAAGAGGCACTTGTTGCTTACCGTACCGAACAACGCTTGTCGGAAGAAACTATCCGCAGCATGGAAATTAAAGTGGAAGCAATGGACAGCAGCGCCCCATCTATCATGATGCGCGACGAAGCTGCTTAATAGAGAGAATATATTATGTCATTTGGTCAAAAAACATTTTTCAAACGTCGTAAATCTTGCCCGTTGAGCCATGCAAAAGCTCCAGCAGTCGACTATAAAGATACAAAAACACTAATGCGTTATGTATCCGAGCGCGGCAAAATTATGCCAAGCCGTATCACTAACGTGTGCGCTAAAAAACAGCGCCGCTTGAAAACAGCGATTAAACAATCACGCATCATTGCATTGATGCCATTTGTAAGTGGTTGATAAATTAGACAGGGCCGGTTCAACCGGCCTTTTCTTTATCTGCATTTGCGAATAGACTGCCCCTCATGGAACAAGAACAAGAAACAACATTGCAATGGGGGCTGGTGGCAGGTGCCGTTACCACCACGCTTTATTTGCTTTCCGTTACGGGTGGCTTCTTTAGTATTTTCATCGCTTATACGCCGTTATTTCCTTTGCTGGCCGTTGGTTTATCGCAAGGGGTGCGCGCCGTGGCGATTGCCGCATTGGTGACCACTTTACTAGCAGGTATGTTCACAGGTTTTTCAGGCATGATGGTTTTTGGCCTGCTTTACGGCACGCCTTCGATTATGTTTACGCATATTTGCCTAACTCGCCTAGATGATAATAGCTGGTATCCTGTCGGTGGAGCCTTAACGGGGTTAAGCCTTTATGTTGCTACTATGCTCGGCTTCTTCATGGTGTTGGTAATGGGCAGTGAGGTGAATCTTGCCGAATCGCTTCCCGCTGTCGATGCAGATGCTTCGCCGCTGATGCAGCAAGCTCGCGACTTATTAGAGAAAGCTCCGTTCTTGGTCTTTGCGCTCGGCGCGTGGATGCAGTTGCTGATGTTTTATGGCATTGCCGTATTTTCTAATTACATGCTGACAGGCTGGAATAAAGAGCAACGCGAGAGCTTGCGACTGACTCCTTTCATGCCATCTGCCTTGGTGCTGGGCGCAATGCTAGTGGCGGGTTTGTTCAGTTTTAGCGGGTCTGTGCCGTTACAAATGGCAGGTAAAACCGCCTTTTTAATTCTACTATTGCCATATTTTTTGGTGGGTATTGCGCGAATGCATGCACGGGCCGAGTCGTGGCAGCAGCCAAACCTTTGGTTATCGGTCATTTATTCGGTAACAGTGCTTGTATTTTGGCCCATTTTCTGGTTTATCGGCGTTGGTCTGCTAGAGCAGGCTAAGTTTTTGTCTAACCGCTATAGTTAAAGCGGGACAGATGATTTTTAGTAATCTGACAAACTGGAGAATATTGTCATGGAAATTATTTTATTAGAACGCGTTGCAAACCTCGGCAGCATGGGTGACCTTGTTGAAGTGAAAAACGGCTTTGCGCGTAATTACCTTATCCCACAAGGCAAAGCACTTCGTGCGACTGCTACGAATAAAAGTGAATTCCAATCTCGCAAAGGCGAAATTGAGAAGCAAAATAAAGAACGCTTAGTTGAAGCGACTGAATTTGCTAAGAAACTTGAAGGCACATTGGTGGAGTTGGTTCGCCAAGCATCTGATGATGGTCGCCTTTATGGTTCAGTAACAGTACGCGACATTGGTGCAGCACTAACGGAAAAAGGTTTCGAGATCCCTCGTCAGAACTTGCTTCTAGAACGTGCGATTAAAGATGTAGGTGCTTACGAAGTAACCGTGATGCCTCACCCTGAAATTGAATTGGTGTTGCCTGTACGTGTAGCGCGTAACGAGTCTGAGTTCATTACATGGGAAGCTGATGAAGCTGCCGATGCTGCTGAAGCAGAAAAAGAAGCGATTCGTATTGAAGCTGCAATTGTTAAAGCAGAAGAGATTAGAGTAATGATGGCCGCACAAGCTGCAGCCGAATCTTACGAAGATACTCCTGCAGGCGAAAAGACTGAAGAGCCAGCAGCAAAAGAAGAAGACGCTGCGTAAGCTTTAAGTTTTAAGTTACGAATAAAAAAGGGGCGGCCATGGTAATGGTCGCCCCTTTTGTTTATAGCAGTTTAACTTCTACTAGATATTCTGACCTGTTTTCGCCCAATCTTCGACGAAGGTTTTTAGGCCGCTGTCGGTTAAAGGGTGTTTCACCAGCTGGTGCATTACTTTTGGTGGGATGGTTGAAACATCGGCACCCATCAGTGCGGCATCGACAAGGTGCATCGGGCTGCGAATGGAAGCGACTAAAATTTCCGTTTTGAAATCGTAATTGCTGTAAATTTGTACGATGTCAGCAATTAGCTGCATACCGTCGTGACTGATATCTTCTAGGCGGCCAACGAATGGCGAGATGAAGGCAGCGCCTGCTTTAGCAGCGAGCAGCGCTTGAGCGGCAGAGAAACACAAAGTTACATTCACCATGCGACCTTGGCTTGAGAAATGCTTACACGCTTTCAAGCCGTCCATCGTTAGGGGAAGTTTCAAAGCGATGTTATCAGCGATAGCGAGAATTTTCTCACCTTCGCGCTTCATGCCTTCAAAATCGGTCGCGGCGACTTCGCCACTAACAGGCCCATCAACAATTTGGCAAATTTCTTTAAGTAGTGGCAAAAATTCTTTGCCTTCTTTTGCTACAAGCGATGGGTTGGTGGTTACACCATCTAGCAAGCCTGTTTCGGCGAGTTCTTTAATTTCATCTAAGTTGGCAGTATCAACGAAAAATTTCATGGTGGCTCCTATTTATGATTGAGGGGTTTTATACTCGCTTAGGCGCAAACTGCAAGCTTAGTGCACGGTGCGTGCGCGATTGGCAATTTCTTCCACTTTTTCACTCGCCGCCGTTTGGAAAAATGCAGGAATAAGCCCATGAATAATGGCCATGCAGCCTGCTTTAAGGCAACTTAAACCATAGCGAATAGCGAAAGCCTGATGATGGAAATACTCTTCTTCAGTATCAATTAAATGTTGGCGGCTTTTTTTCAGCATATCTTTACCTCTGGTTAATCTATGAGCAGTATAATAGGTTTAATAAATAAAAAGGGGAAAATATGAGCGAGAAATCGATATCAGATCAGGTGAGTGCCTTGGTTAATCATGAGTGGATTGTTAAAACCGCCGCGAATTATTTCGAAAATACTCAACTGCTAACTTCAGAAGATACAGCCGCTATTCGTGCGAACCTTCTTTCAGATGTTCTTCGGGAGCGCTTTAAACCTTCAAGCGAAGGGCTAGAGAAAAACTGCGCGATTTATTTGAAAATGGTGGCACGTAATATTATCAAAGGAAAAATTACGAGCCATATGAGCGAGCAGAGAAATAAAGAATTAGTAAAAAACTCGGAAGAAAAAAAGGCTCGAAAAGAGCTTTAACTACCAGTCTAACTTATTGAATTGCTGCTGCAAAACCGTATCTAGTTGCTGTAGGCTAACCTGCTTGCCTTGCGCGTGAAGCGAGGTGACACCATGTGCAGTGATACCGCAAGGCACGATGCCAGAGAAATGCGAGAGATTGGGGCTTACATTGATGGCGATACCATGAAAGGTGACCCATTTTTTTACCCGAATGCCTAGCGCGGCAATTTTATCTTCACGCCCATCAGGTTGTACTACCCAGATACCAATGCGCCCTTCGCGGCGTTCGCCTTTTACGCCAAATTCGGCGAGTGTATTGATAATCCACGTTTCTAATAGGCAAACAAATCGCCGAACATCGGGCTTGCCATTCATACGAGTTTTCAGATTTAGCATGGTGTAAACTATACGCTGCCCTGGGCCATGATAGGTGTATTGCCCGCCGCGGCCTGCTTCATAAACAGGGAATTTGTCGGGTAAAAGTAAATCATTTACATTCGCACTACTGCCGGCAGTGTAAAGCGATGGGTGTTCTAACGCCCAAAGCAGCTCGGGCTGTTGACCTTGGATGATATCTTCAACGCGCGCCAGCATTGTTTTGAGTGCGATATCATAATCAACGAGTGAATCGGAGGCTTCCCAGTCAGCTTGCATTACTTGGGCGGCGGAGTGTAGGAGCTGCGGAAAGGTTTATCTTCGTTATAAACGCAGACAATATCGTTGCCATGGCGCAAAGTGAAGCGGCTAGCAACACGTTCAACAATAATTTTATCGTCACGCGCACGGAAGTTAATAATACTCTCATCGCCATTGTTATCGACTAGGAAAAAAGCAGGGATCGAAGCGTTTTTATCGCGAAATTCAAAATAGGTAAACTCGCCATCATCGTAAATTTTGATAGGAGAAAAATCGTATGAACCACGAATAGTGTAGTTGAAATTGAAGTTTATATTTTGGTTTTGTATTGCATCTTTCAAAGCAGGGTCGCGCAGCTTCTCTTTCTTTTTCTTCTTTATTACCATTTCGGTGGGGTAAAGAAACTTCATTACCCAAATAAGGTTGGGGTCATCAATGCCTTCAGCCTCTTCAGCATGCAGTTCAAACAAATAGGTGCGCTTGTTGGTTAGCATGGTCATGTTAGTTTGAGCGTCTTGTTCAATCGGCTTGAGAAAAATACGATTGCCAGACGGGGTGATTTGCCATGGAACAGAGTCGCCCATTGAGATGGTTTGAATCTCTTCGCCCTCTTCTAGGACAATGCTAGATTGATAGTTATAGTGACCTGTAAATTTAAATACTTCATCAGGCCCGTACATAATGGTGTGAATACGACCATCAACCCCTTGTGGGCGAGGGCTCTTCAAAGCATTTGCTGGCCCAAAAGCTAAGAACGTAATGCTTAGGAAGGTGCAAATGAGGATATTAAAATAACGCATAAGGGATATCATTACCTGTTGGTGATTTCCTGTACATTATACTGCCCGACGCGAAAATCAATTTCCTCGGCCACTTCAGAGTCATTTTTCTTAATATTAAATTGCATAACTTCGTTGGTTTCTTGATTTACCGACAGTTTAGGGAAGCGGAAGGTAATGTTGGCTACCCAATTATTATCTTGAGTTTGTTTGCCGCGCTTAACGCTGGTGGTGTAATAAATGGTCGCCGTTTGCGGAGTTTCAGATAATTCCATCGAAAGTTTGTAGATATTCACTTCGCGCACCGCATCGCGCCCATATTTAGTAAAGGGGCTGGCGGGGTTTTCGGGGTTCATAAACTGCTGATAGCGTTTAAACTCTTGTTCGCCACTGGTGCTACGAACGCGGTTAAATTGCCATTCAGGTTTGACCGTACCATAACGATAGGACTCGCGCTCCTTCACATAATTGGACAGCAGGAACCTTGCGAGTGAAATATTGATATCTTCGGCAGGCACTTTGCGTAGCGGCGCAATAACTGGCAGCTCTTCGGCAAGGTCTTTACTGTAAATAGTATAGGGAACCGTGCGAGAAAGCGGCTGCATTGAAAAATAGGTGATGGTGGAGAAAAAGATAGTCACGGCCGATAGAAAGGTGATGAGAATAAAGTAACTGCGTTCACCAATAGGGCGATGGTATATTTCATCGAACCAGCGTCTGGTTCTATTAAAATAGCTTCCATCTGCCACCGCTTCTCGGATGGCATCGTTATCTAACTGCTGTTGAATATCCTCCATAAGAGTTATAATTAGCGTGAACTGTCACATAAATGAAATCTTTATATGCGATACTGATAGTAATAATGTAGAAAAACATTGGGGGTGTTCGTTATGCATTGGTTAATTTCCGTCTTTATTCTTTCAATCGTTGCTGTTGCGCCGATGGTGCAGGCGCAGACAAATGATGATAAAATGCAAACACTTACATCTGCTTTAAGTGTTCGTGCCCCAAGTTTAATAGATGATGCTTCAACGGAAGATATCGCCAAAGCTGCGGAATATTTAAAGGCAATTGGGCATCTGTTAAATGCGGATAATCCGAAGGAAACTAAGGCATCAATCAATAAAGCGATGAATTATTTGGTTAATATCGATGATTCGCAGCTTTTATTAGAAACAAAAAAGATGCGTTCAACTAAGCGCGAGCTTAAAGTACTGCAGATGGCGATTATAGAAGTAGGTAGTCCCAGCATAAGCCTAGCGATTGATGATTATAAAACGGGCGGAAAGGCTGTAAAGCGCGCCCTGTTGAAGGCGAAAGAAAATCTTACCCCCGCAAGGTTGAGCGCAAGAACAAAAGCAGATAAAGCGCGTTTAGATAAAGCCATTACCATGCTTTCGGACCATGTTAAAAAAGATATCCCTAATAAAATTATGGCAGAAATCTTAGCCCCATTCACCGATGGCGGTAGAGTAGAAAGCGTGCTTTCGGGCAAACAAATAAGCGCTATATTGATGATTTCCCACGACCCAGAATGGGCGAAATCAGTTATTACAGGTAAAGAATAAAGGAAATAAGCATAATCAGATGAATAAAGCAGCAACAGTTGGTGGTACTTTTAGCGTGTTAAGGCAGCTGCTTGTTTTATCGGTTGTTTCGTTATTTTTATTTTCATCAACGGGTGTGTTTGCCACCAGTTCGGGCGGTGG
>JALZUV010000020.1 GCA_023301245.1 Rickettsiales bacterium | reverse complement strand
TCGGTCTTCCTCTCGTACCAGGTTGCGTGCTCGTATTTGTCTGTCTCGCATCAGTTCAATAAAATCAAGTTGGTCCCTCTTCTCACTTTGGTGTCCTTTTGCACCACTACCTTCTAGTATAGTCATCGGTAACCTCGGGTACCGGCCGATATGAATTTCATTGGGGGCTAATCCCGTACCTCTACTTACGTTGTTGTTGTGGGCAGATATCGCGTGCAACAACATCTCGTCCCAATTCTTCTGGTCGTCCGCGATGAGGAAAGATAACATCTGGCACAGTGTGTGATTCAGTCTCTCTACCATGCCGTTCGTCTGCGGGTGGTATGAGCTCGTATATTTCTTCACTGAGCCCAACTTCTTAAAAACCCCTCGGCATACTTTCGATACGAATTCAGCGCCTCGATCCGACAAAAAGGTGTGGGGGCATCCCCACCTCGGAATATAGTCATTGACCAATCGCGCGGCACAACCTTCAGTGTTCTTTTCACCTTTCGTTATGGCATACGCCTCCGCATGACGACTAAATAAATCTACTACCAGGAAGACATACGCGTTCCCTTTGGCCGTTGTCGGCAAGGGTCCTAACAGGTCAAACGATACCATCTGTCCGGGTCTGCTAGGTAAGGGGAGAGATATCAGAGGCCAGCGTATGGTTTGCCGTGTGCTTTTGCGGGCCTGGCATGTATAGCATCTCCGAATCCACCACTTTACACTTTCGGCCATGCCTATCCACCAATAAAATCGCTGCAACAACCCCAGGGTCACCTTCTCTCCCAAGTGCACTGCCTCCTTGTGCGCGCAATCCATTACCCATGGTCTCAACAGCAGCGGCACGTATGTCCTCACCGGCTCATCGCCGAGCAACCTCTCGTAGCGTCCGGGATTCCTGTCGGGACGATCAGGCGGGGCACGTGAAGGGCGTCGAACCAACAATTTTCCCCCGTTAGGAAGCCCCATTATTTTTCCTTGCGATACCAACCGCTTCACTTCCTGTATGTCTACCCTTGGGTCAGCCCCGTCCTCTTTTATTTCGCTGCTCGGTGTGTCATACCTAATATACTCCATCACAATACTAGCAGTTGCGTCTTTGAGTTGGGCTGCTGCCCAGTCCGTGGCCGTTTTCTGGCACAATTTTTCTCCAAACTCGCAAGCTTCGTCACTATTTAGCTCATCTTCTAGCGAGTCCAGGGGTTCGGGTTCATCATTAGGGGGACCCCCTGCGTCTGTCGCGACAGCCGCGCTACTACCTCCACCGTCCTGGTTTATCACCGCCACTTCTTGGCTCGACCTTGAGTGTAAAAAATTTCTTCCTACCTCCGTCATGGCACAAGCATGTAACATTAAACCGGGTTCTAACTGGCCGCCAATAACTGAGGTTTTATCGGGATATCGCAACGGGCTGTCGTCTCGTATCGCGTACACGCTTTGAGTCTCAGTTCGTTTTATCAGGCTACTTTCACGTTCTCGATCGCGTTGCATCACCTGCCATGACCGTGTCGCTTGCTCGTCCGTGGTTCGTGGTGCCATGTTACTTTCTTCCTCCCCCACCACAAAAATTTCCCCGGGTTGCTGCTGTAGCCCACCCAAGATTGAGCCCGTCCGTCTCCCAAACCGTGGCTGCACACCGCTGGCGCCTATAAAATAAACGTCAACGTCCGTTGGGTCGGTCAATCGGATGTCAGCATCGTTAGCGTGGTCAGTTGCCGGCAGCGGCAGGCGGGACATTAGGTCTGCATTCCCATTCAGTCTCCCCGGTCTATAAATCAGTTTGTAGTTATAGGCGCTCAGAAAATCATACCACCGTTGTACTCGATTGACTTTCGTCGCTAGACTCTCGAGGTTTTTCAGCGGTTGGTGGTCGCTTACTACGATGAAAGGTATACCGTAAAATAACTGACGATTTTTCTTGACCGCCCATACTACTGCGGCACACTCTAGTTCGGTGGCGCTCCAATTTCGCTCATTCGGAAGCGTGGAACGGCTCAAAAAACAAATTGGGCGCGTCGTACCGTCCGCTTGTTCCTGTTCTACTACCGCTCCCAGCCCGTCAACGGACGCGTCTGTGATCAGCTGGAACGGACGGTCACCTGCAATGGCCGCGGCAAAATCCGGGAACGCCAACACGTCCGGGCTCGCTAGCTGCTCTAATAAAGTCTGCACTATTTTCGTATGGTCGAGTGTGAACACAAATTTAACGCCTTTTTTGAGCAGCGAGTTGAGAGATTTTGTAGCTGCTGCCATCCCTTTTAGAAACTTCCTGTAGTAACTCAGCCCTCCCAAGAGTGAGCGTAGCTGGCTAACGTTTGTGGGCATCGGTAATTTCATGAGGGCTTCTACCTTCCCCGGGTCCGGCGCAATTCCCTCGGCCGTCACTCTGTGGCCCAAAACTTTTACTACCCGTACCCCGAGGTGTGCCTTTTTCGGCGCAAGCTTCAGGTTGAAAGTGGTCAAACGGTCGGATAAATTCTGTAAGTCACTAACGTGCTCACGGCCGTTCTTCGAAAAGCAAACAATATCGTCTATGAAAAGGCGCACCCTTTCCAACCCCTCGCATACTCGTAGCATGATCGACTGGAACCACCCGGGGCTCGATGCGAGTCCCATCGGCATGACCGTCCATTCCCAGAGTCCCGACTGCGTGCAGACGGCTGTCAATGGGATAGAATCTTCGTGGATAGAACACTGAAAGAACCCGCTAACCAGGTCCATCGTGCTAAAAACGTGGGCTCCACCTAAGTCGGATAACAAGTCGTCTACAGTGGGTAAAGGCATGACCGGTATGACAGACTGTTCGTTGACCCGCTTGTAGTTGCACGTGATTCTGATTCTACCATCCGCTTTTGCTATGACGACTAGCGGGCTCGACCAATTGCTATAGGACCGGCGCAAAATGCCCGCTAAAACGAGTTTATCGATCTCAGTTTGAACTTTCGCCGCTAATACCGGAGAGTGTCTGTATGGTCTCTGTTTGACCGGGCGCGCGTCGCTCTTGAGTATAATGCGGAAGGGGTCAACGGTGACGTGTCCGAGATCGGTGCTGTGGTGGGAAAACCGGTGTTCGTATTTGCACAGCAAGTCTCCTAAAGCGTCAATATCACTCGCTGTCCACAACGCTTTCTCAAAGTCAAAGTTGATTTCGTGTAAGTGCGGGGGTACTCGCTGCCATAGCCGTATGAAAGCTGCTCGTTGGTCATCGTCCAAGCTCGTTAAAACCGCCTCCGGGGGCGCGCGGGGTTTAGTAGTCGGCGGCGATACCGCTGTTACCGCGTGCACTATATCCGGGGTTGTTGGCGTCACTTGCGCATTATTAAGGTCGCTCTTTACTAGGGTTGCCCCTCCTACTCCTAATTTCGCATTTGGCTGTAATAAAAAAGTGTGGTCCTCTGCGCGCCTGAGTGGTATCTCAGATTCGCCGGCTTCTACAACTGCCTCTCGGGGCAACCACCCAGTACCAAACCGAATATAATAACTACCCTCGGCCGCCGCCGTACCGTCCTTATTCGTTACCTTCACCGCAACCCATGACATTGCGTTCGGTATGCGGCATCGCGTCCCCGAAAAACGAGCAACGACGCCACCACCCCCCGTAGGTTCTATGTACCCCACCGCGTTCTCTACCCAGTCAGAAAAACGTTCATTGCTTTGTGCGGTCCCAGTTTTTCGCGCGGTGAAAGTGACAACGGTTTCGGCGGGGCTGATGTCTACGTAGTTTCGGACGGGAAAGTCTGCCCAGCTGTCACGACCCAATAAAACTGCGTGTGTCATCGCTTCGTCTGGCACAACATGTGCGTACACCACCAAACACACCGTTTGTACTCGCGCATCACCCCTCGTCATTCCCCCTTCGCCCCCCATTTGTACGTTGATCCGTACTCTGCTAGAGGTGATCAAAGGTATGCCATGGAAGCCCCCCCATTT
>JALZUV010000019.1 GCA_023301245.1 Rickettsiales bacterium | reverse complement strand
ATTAAAGCCTAACACCTACTCTAAACACTTGGAATTTATTCAATAGGTTATTTATTTCAGCTTGAAGCTATTTTGCGAAAGCTTTTTGCATCATGTTTGCAATGAAAATTACCATGGCGATTGTCATCATCATTACCATTAGCGCGACTGGGGCGTGAAAGGCTAGACCAGGGATACTGTGCAGAATAATTGTATCATTGCCGCCAGGGATTAAGCCAACAGCAACACCCATCAAGCCACCTCCAAGAAACTTTATGGTAAATGATTGCCAGTTACCACGCTGAAATTTGAAGCTTTTAGAGAGGATGGTGGCAATAGCCATACCGCTAACCAAAGCAACACTTGTGGTTAAAACAGGTAGTACATAAACATCTGGGGTGACGCCTGCAAAAGCATGTTCGGCCATATCCATAATGAATTTTGTGTAATCCCATGAACGACCAAGGAGCAAATAAATAACGCCACTACAAAACCCAAAGATTGAGACGCCGATAAAATCTCTTGCAACAGGAGAGGTTAGATATTGTTTAAATTTAATGAGTTTATTTTCATTGGTTCGTTTGGTGAATTTTATGATTTGAAAGAGCGCCACCCCCCAAACTAAAACCATTAAAGGAATGAAAAGAAAGAGATTAAGCTCTGCATGGCTAGTGCTTTTAAGTTTCTGTAACGTGAAGAATAAATCCAACTCTAGGAACAGAAAGAAACCAGCCGCTACGCCTAAAATAGTCGCCACATACTCGACCCTTCCGCTCATCAACTGGTTGAGGGTACCAAGCGCACAGGCATTATTTATCGCCGCACCAACACCGTATAAGACCGCCCCTAAGAATAAATATAAAGATAACTCATAGGATGGAGCTAAGGAGATATGCTCTGGAAAAAAGAACATAGCAGGGATGGTAATAGACAAAGCCATCACCATGGCCTCCATTACAAAAAACATGGTTTTAGCGGGTTTACGCTCCACAATTTCGTGAGTAGCGCGCACTAGGCATATACTCGCTCGCCTAACAGAAAATCCTGCGAACAAAGCGAGTATGAATATAGCGGCATAAATCATGAAATGGCTTCTTTAAGAATTAGGCTTGTTTTTCTAGATATTTCTCTGTCCAAGTTGCAATGATATTGGCAGCATATTCCGCATCTTCCTTGCGAGAAATAAGATGATCTGCATCATCAAGCGAAACGTAACTTTTAGGATGTTTTGCCCAACCAAATATCTGTGCTGCATTCTCAACACCCACCGTTTGATCTAGAGGAGCATGTAAAACAAGCAGAGCCTTGCCTAAACTCCGCACATGCTTTTCGAGTTTCACGCCTTCTATATCTTCAATAAATTGTTTTTTAATTTTGAAGGGTCGGCCAACCAGACAAACATCCGCCTCGCCTGTCGTTAGAATCTCATCGCGGGCGCTTTGAAAGTTATGTGCAACATGCGCGACATCTGCCGGCGAGCCCAAGGTTACAACGGCTTTAGCTTCCGATATTTTCCCTGCCGCGGCCAAAACGGCTGATCCGCCTAAAGAGTGCCCAATAATAATTGCAGGAGCTTCCAATTCATCACGCATATAATCGGCGGCAGCAACAAGATCTTCAACATTTGACGAGAAATTTGTATTGGCAAAATCCCCCTCGCTTGAACCTAACCCTGTAAAATCGAAACGCACTACGGCAATGCCACGCGCCTTAAGTGTTTTTGCAATGTTAGAGGCGGCAAAAATATCTTTCGTGCAGGTAAAGCAATGGGCAAAAAGCGCATAAGCACGAATTTCTCCCTCTGGCGCATCAAGCTTTGCGGCGAGAGTTTCACCACTGCTACCTTTAAATGTTAGTTTACTCATGGTGAATACTCTCTCTTCAAATAATTATAAAACCGAAGTTTGCAATAGTGCGTTCCCACACTATTGCAACTTCACTATTACTTTAAATCAAACCGATCAAGTTCCATCACTTTAGTCCATGCGGCAATAAAGTCGGTGATGAATTTCTCATCTGAATCCGCACTCGCATAAACCTCAGCTAACGCCCGTAAGCGTGAGTTTGAACCAAATATCAAATCAACGCGTGAGCCTGTATATTTAGCTTCGCCTGATTTACGGTCAGTGCCGACAAAGAAATCTTCCTTATCATCAATAGCTTTCCACGTGACTTGTGGCGTGAGCAAATTAGTAAAGAAATCATTGGTCAGGCTATCTTTCTTATCTGTAAAGACACCATGCTTAGAGCCATCATGATTAGTTCCCAAAACGCGCATACCGCCAACCAGAACCGTCATTTCAGGCGCACTTAATGTTAGCAATTGAGCTTTATCGATTAGCATTTCTTCGGCAGACACCGTGTATTTGGCTTTAGAATAATTTCTGAAACCATCAGCCAAAGGCTCCATTACTGAGAATGACTCAACATCTGTATGCTCTTGCAACGCATCGGTACGGCCTAAACTGCACGAAACTTGTTGCTCATGGCCAGCATTTTTAGCCGCTTGCTCAATGGCAGCACAGCCGCCAAGCACGATTAAATCTGCCAATGAAACCTTCTTATTCGCTGACTGCGAATCGTTAAATTCAGCCTGAAGTTTCTCTAGCTTGTCGATGGTTTTAGTAATGGTTTCGTTATTATTAGACTCCCAAAACTTCATAGGGTTCAAACGAATTCGAGCACCATTAGCACCGCCGCGCATATCAGAGCCACGGTAGGTAGCCGCCGATGCCCATGCAGTTGAAACCAGTTGCGAAATTGTTAAACCAGAGGCAAGGATTGTCTCTTTTAAACCGCTGGCATCAGCATCATCAATCGTTTCATAATCGGCTTTAGGTAGAGGGTCTTGCCAAAGCAATTCTTCAGCAGGAATCTCTTTACCGATATATTTAACTTTTGGCCCTAAATCACGATGAGTCAGCTTGAACCATGCTCTCGCAAATGCATCAGCAAATTCTGCAGGGTTCTCATGAAAACGACGAGAAATTTTCTCATATGCAGGGTCCATTCGCATGGCCATATCTGCGGTCGTCATCATAGGCGCATGGCGCTTATTAGGGTTGTGAGCATCGGGAGCATCATCCGCGCCCGCACCATCTTTTGGTGTCCATTGATGCGCACCAGCAGGGCTTTTCGTTAACTCCCACTCATAACCAAAGAGCGCGTCGAAATAGCCATTATCCCATTTAATAGGGTTGGCCGTCCACGCGCCTTCAATACCGCTCGTGATTGTATGTTCGCCAACACCGCTTTCATAGCTATTTTTCCAGCCCAAACCTTGTTGTTCAATTCCAGCAGCTTCAGGCTCTACGCCGACATGTGCCGCATCGCCTGCACCGTGACATTTACCGAATGTATGGCCACCAGCCGTGAGGGCGACGGTTTCTTCATCATTCATTGCCATACGCGCAAAAGTTTCGCGAATATCTTTTCCTGATGCAACAGGATCTGGGTTTTCATTAGGGCCTTCTGGGTTGACGTAAATCAAACCCATTTGAACCGCTGCGAGTGGGTTTGCGAGATCTCTATCGCCAGAGTAACGATTATCGTCGAGCCAGTTGCGCTCCATACCCCAGTAAATATCCTCTTCAGGCTCCCATATATCAGCACGTCCGCCGGCAAATCCGAAGGTTTTCAAGCCCATAGATTCCAAGGCGCAATTACCTGCAAGTATCATCAAATCAGCCCATGAAATTTTCTGGCCATATTTTTGTTTAACAGGCCATAGCAACAAACGTGCTTTATCGAGATTTCCATTATCAGGCCAGCTATTGAGCGGTGCAAAACGTTGCGAGCCCGTGCCCGCGCCGCCTCGGCCATCGCCTGTTCGGTAAGTGCCAGCGCTGTGCCATGCCATGCGGATAAAGAAGGGGCCATAATGACCGTAATCGGCTGGCCACCAGTCTTGAGAGTTAGTCATTAGTTCAAAAATATCTTTTTTGAGGGCATCATAATCAACGCTCTCAAAGGCTTTCGGATAATCGAAGGATTCACCCAATGGGTTAGAAGCAGCGGAATGTTGGTGCAATATGCCGATATTTAACTGGTTTGGCCACCAATCCTTATTAGAAGTTCCACCGCCTGAAACTTTGCCTTTTGCGCCATGTAAAACTGGACATTTACCTTCTTCACTCATCTTATTCTCCTAATATTCTATATTTTTAATTTATGGTTATTCTGCGTTTAAATAGTGTTTTATGTATCAGAATCGTTTTTCAAACATCCCTTTCGGGTTACTTCGCGCATTGTCACGAATTCTTCGGAGATGGTTGGATGCACGCCCACAGTGCGGTCAAACTCATGCTTTGTCGCACCTGCGCGCAAAGCAACACCTAGCATTTGTATAATTTCGCCCGCATCGGGGCCAACCATATGTGCACCAACAACCTTGTCAGTTTTCACATCTACGAGCAGCTTCATCATTAATTTTTCGTCAATGCTATCTGATAACCTATATTTGGTTGAGCCAAAGCTAGTCATGAAGATATTAACATCATCATATTGCTCGCAAGCCTCAACTTCAGTTAAGCCAACCGTGCCAATTTGCGGTTGGCAGAATACAGCCGTGGGCACAATGAAATCATCGATATTACGCTTCTTACCGCCAAAATGCGTATCGGCGAAGGCGCGGCCTTCGTTAATCGCAACAGGGGTTAAATTATGATGCAAGTTGGTCGTATCGCCCACCGCATAAATATGCGGGGTGGAGGTTTGCTGCCATGCATCCACCATAATCTGGCCACGTTCATCTAGCTTCACATCTGTGTTATTCAGCCCCAACTTATCAAGCATAGGAACGCGCCCAGTAGCCATCATAATTTGGTCAACAGGCCAGTTGCCTTCATGGTTACAATGCACCACTAAACCACCATCATCGCTTTTACGAATAGAGAGCGGCTTGGTGGCTGCCTTTATGACAATGCCTTTCTTTTCAAGCTCAGTGCGAACATGATGGCGAACATCTTCATCAAACCCCTTCAAGATTTGATTGCCGCGCACCATCAAGGTTACATCAACACCCAGTGCATTAAAAATGCCAGCGAACTCAATAGCGATATAACCACCGCCAACGACAATCATTTTCTTAGGTAGTTCATCAAGATGAAATATTTCATCTGATGTAATCGCATGTTCAGCGCCTTCCATTTCGGGCACGTAAGGCTTGCCGCCTACGGCGATAATAAATTTATCTGCCGTAATCTTCTCACCCTTCACTTCGACCGTATTGCTATCAACGAATGAAGCAAAGCCACTATAAATATCGACATTAGCCTTACCTAGCATGGTGTCGTAAATTCCATTAAGGCGCTTAATCTCATTAAAGGTGTTGGTTTTGAGTGTATTCCAATCGAACGTCGGCGCACCAACATCCCAACCGTAGCTTTTGGCGGTTTCAAATTCCTGCGCGCACATAGAGGCATACATATAAAATTTCTTCGGCATGCAACCACGGTTTACACAAGTACCACCGAATTTATCGCCTTCGGCAATCGCGACGTTAGCCCCTAAACTGGCTGATGCGCGAGCTGCAGCGACTCCACCCGAGCCGCCGCCAATTACAAATAAATCATAATGCTTCATTTGCATTCTTTCTCTTACAAATCTTTAAAAATTAAAGATGCCCCAAATCAACCAAGGCTAATTTGGGGCATCTAAAGACAATCTATTTTGCTTTATTATCGCAATGTAGTTTAGCGCGATAATCAACAGAGTATTTACCAGCACCATAAGTAAGCAATACGCCGAATAATAACGCCCAATAAGCGTGCTCGGGGAATGAACCGTAAGTAAATTCAATTACCGCTGTCATGGCGAGCAATGGCAACACAGCCGCACGAGTGAACAAACCAAGCACTAATAAAACTGGCATCGCTAGTTCAAAAAATGTTGCTGAAAGCGCTGCGAACGCAACGGGTAGGACTGGCACAGCATATTCATATTCAAATAGCTGCAATGTGCTTTCCCAATTATCAATCTTGCTTAGACCTGCAAAAAAGAAGGTTTTGGCCATCCAAAAACGAACGAGCAATAACACAGCATCGTGCAGGGTAGAAACTTTAGCGACGAAAAATTTATAGAGGTTAATTAGAGGTTCCATGTTTATTCCTTATGTTAATTTTGGGACAGTATAACGACTTCTATTTAGAAGGCGATAATTAATATTTCACTTCTTCAATCATTTGGTGTAACTTTATAGGGTTCAATTACTAACAAATGGAGATTTTTTATGAACACTAAAACAAAACTTATTATTCCAGCAACGCTTGCTGTAGCAGCATTTGCGGCATTCACTCTAACTAATAACGACGCTACTGCTGCAAAGCCGGGCATGGAAAAATGTTATGGCGTTGCTGAAGCAGGCAAGAACGACTGTGCTAGCCTAGATGGCAAACACGGTTGCGCTGGCCAAGCAGCTGTAGACAACGACCCTAACGAGTGGAAATACATCGTAAAAGGCACTTGTAACGAAGCAGGCGGCAAAACAGCTGACCAAGCAAAGAAGTAATTCTTTAAAGAATATTTCTTACAAAAAAGGAGGTTTAGCTAAGCTAAACCTCCTTTTTTTATTGTCGAGCACTTCTCTCTGCATTTATGCGCAACTGCTAGAGCCAGCTACTTTCACAGCGCCACCATCGTTAGCAGAGGGACCGTAAAGATCCTCCATACTAATTGACTTACCATTGCCCAGCACAATGCGGGCATGCTTGCGTTTAAGAAGGCGCGGCTCTGGCACACCGCAAGAATGAGCTAAAATACCGACTTCTTTATTCATATTTTTAATATATTGCATCACACGTACAGCTTTATTTTCTGGGTCCAAACCATACTGTAATTTCTTATTATGGGTCGTAATACCGGTTGGGCAGGTATTCTTATTGCACTGCAATGCCTGAATACAACCAATCGCAAACATAAACCCACGCGCCGAATTAACAAAGTCAGCACCTGCGCTAAGCGCCCAAGCAACCTCAGATGGATTAACCAACTTACCACTCGCACATACTTTAACGCGATCGCGTAGATTGTGCTTCTTAAGCTTATTCACCACGATTGGTAAACTCTCGCGCAGCGGCACGCCCATATTATCAATCAAGCTCATTGGCGCCGCACCTGTACCACCATCGGCGCTATCAATAGTGATAAAATCTGGCGCGCTTTCAATCCCACGCTGATTAACTTCAGCAAATAATATGTCAAAGAAACCTTCCGCACCCATCACCGCTTTAAAACCAACTGGCTTGCCCGTAACGTTTCGAACATGTGCAATCATATCCAGCAAATCACCAACGCTTTCAATCTCAGGATGACGGTTAGGGCTGATGGCATCTTCGCCAACATTAATACCGCGAATTTGTGCAATCTCTTCATTCACTTTCGCGCCGGGCAAAATGCCGCCTTTACCAGGTTTAGCACCTTGGCTTAGCTTAAGTTCAAACATTTTCACTTGCTCATGTGCGGCAACTTCCTTGAGCTTTGCATCGTCGAACCCACCTTCAGGTTTGCGTACTCCGAACTTTGCAGTACCGATTTGGAAAACAATATCCGCGCCACCTTCTAGGTGATAGGGCGATAAACCACCCTCCCCTGTATTCATCCATACACCTGCCATGCGTGCACCATTAGATAAAGCTCGTATAGCGGGAATTGAAATCGCACCATAACTCATACCCGAAATATTAAAGATAGAGTTAGTCGAATAAGGTTTCGCAGTATAAGGCCCAACCGTCACTCTAGTAGGTTCGGTTGCATCTTCATCCAAAGTAGGGAACGGGCAATTTACGAAATAAACTGAACCTTCGGGACGCAGGTCACGTGTAGAACCGAAAGCTACCGTACTATCGACATCCTTAGATGCACGATATATCCAACTACGCTCGGCGCGGTTAAAGGGCATTTCTTCACGGTCTTGCGCGAAGAAATATTGTCTGAAAAACTCTCCCATATGTTCAAATAAATAACGAAAGCGCGCAAGCACTGGGTAATTACGTCTCAACGTACTTTTGGTTTGAAAACGATCAATAATATAGGCGCAGATAATCCAAAAAATAGCCATACCAACTACGAAAATAAATAGGTAAACTAATATTTCAAGCACGCCTAATGCTGATGATGGCAAATTTTCCATGTGACCTCTTTTATGTGATTATTGGCGTTAATGAGCTTACAAACTCGGAGCCAGTTAAATTAAGAGCGCATAAATAAACCATAGCCTTTGCAGAAGCAAAGCCTTTCTCTCATTCAAAAAGCGCTAAAGCCCGCCATAATGAATACTTGCCAAATATAATGGCGCTGCCTAAACTCTAGTTATGTTAAAAAACCTTACTCAAAAAAACC
>JALZUV010000018.1 GCA_023301245.1 Rickettsiales bacterium | reverse complement strand
AGACATCTATCGCTTTAACATGCGTGACCCAGAAGGCGTGATCGCTGCCAGCCGTTTTATTGCGCACGGCAACGATATCATTTACGTCACAGAAGCACCCCTAACTCGCTGGAATAGAACGATTAGAAATATACTACCATTCAGCCAGCTTTCTAATTTAAACGGCTTGGCTAACTAATTGAATCCATAGCTACCACCCAAGAAATATTCAAAGCTTTGTCGAAAATTTGATTATTATTACCTGCTCATTTCACCCGGATCGTACAAAATCTAGGGTCAATATTTCAACGCTGAGTGTTGCTTAATAGGTTTAGCTTTGAGTTCACAGCAGGGACTTATTTAAATACCTCACAATTAAATAAGTATTTATATACCAACTCCTCATTGAAAACCCTCGTCACTCTAACCTCTAACCGCTTGTTCTAATACATGCTCATCAAACTACAAAAACGGTCGGTCCTTTTAGAATTTAAAAATGTCATAGAAGCCCTCCTCATCCGGGAGGTAAAGACACGGTTTGGTAAATATAACTTCGGCTTCTTTTGGTTGCTTCTTGAGCCATTGACTAATGTTATTGTCCTGGGATTGATCCTCGGACCAGTCATAGGGAGGTCAACCAGAGAAATCCCCTATGCCATCTTCCTTCTTTGTGGGTTCCTTCTTCTAAAAGCTTTTCGTGATCCAGTAAAGTCCAGTTTAACTGCTATTGCTTCCAATCAAGGTTTAATGATATTTCGTCAAGTCGAACCTATTGACTTGTTCCTTTCTCGTTTTATTTTCGCTATTCTTTCAATCCTCTTTTCCTTTTTCACTTTTTACGTCTTAGGATTATGGTTTGGGTTGTCACTTTCATACTCACACTTGATCGAAGTTATTTATTGCATCCTCTGCACTTGGCTTATTGGATCAGGTTTCGGGCTTTTCATAGGAATCAAAGCTATGAAATTCAAAGAATTAGAAAAAATCGTAGGTTTTATCCTCTATCCATTAATGTTTATCTCTTGTGTCTTATTCCCGCTATCTCTCATCCCTGCTCAGTATCAGCACATATTTCTTTACAACCCCTTAGTACATACTATTGAGTACTTACGACAATCTTTATTCCCCTCAGACTACCTTGTTCCTCAAGTAAACCTCTACTACCCTAGTCTCTGGGCATTGGCATCTCTCTCGTTAGGTTTCGTTACCTACCATAATAACTACCACTTTCTTAAGCAGAGATGATCCACCTGAAAGATGTCACTAAATACTATAATCTCAAGGGAGGGCATAAGCATTATGTTATGCAAAATCTAACTCTCGAGATCCCAGCTAATAGAAACATAGCTATTCTAGGTCCCAATGGAGCGGGTAAAAGCACACTTCTCCGTATGATTGGTGGTGCCGAGTCTCCTAATGAGGGAGAAATTATCACGAATGCCAGCGTGTCTTGGCCCCTCGGAGTGAGCGCCGGTTTTCAAGGCTCACTGACTGCACGAGAAAACATCAGCTTCGTCTGCCGTATCAACGGGCTCAGCCTTTCAGAGACCACTGAAGCTCTGAAATCAGTCGAACGTTTTGCAGACATTGGTAAATTCTTTAATCAGCAGGTAAAAAGCTACTCAAGTGGTATGCGCGCTCGTATTGCCTTTGGCCTTTCCATTGTTTTTGACTTTGATTATTATCTTATCGATGAACTTACATCTGTCGGTGATGCCGTGTTTCGTCAAAAAGCGCTCACTGAGTTCGAAAAAATAAAGGATCGCGCCAGTCTTATTTTTGTCTCACATAACCTCAAAACCTTACAGCAATCCTGCAATTCCGCTATTCTCCTAAATAAAGGCGATGCCGTTTATTACGAAAATATAAAGGACGGAATAGATAACTATAAAAAGCTTATCCCCTCTGTAAAAAAAGCTCGCGAAATAACTTAACTTCCGTTTAAGACAACGCCATTACACAGTAACAATATAACTCTACCCAATGAAAACTCCGTCCATTCCATTTCTCATTATACCTTTTAGTATACTGAGCTTTGTATATCTCTTTGTGATGGCTGATAATCGCTATGCCTCGGTGTCTACCTTCAGTATTGTTGTAGAGGAGCAAAACGGCGCAGACGTCGCCAGTGGGCTAAGTGCGATTATAGGAGGCACATCAACCAGTAACATTGCTACACAGTCCACTTTAGGTTTTATCCGGTCATCTGACCTACTAATAGTTTTAGATACTAAGTTTAACCTGGCCGATCACTACTCTAGCCCCAGTAAAGACTATATTTTCAGACTCTCTCCAAATCACTCTCTAGAAGATCGCCTTGAATATTACCGTAAGAAAATATCAGCTAAGATTAACCCCTCTACAAATCTGATCGAACTACGTGTAGAAAGTTATAGCCCGAAAATGTCTCTTCAAATTTCACAGGCCATACTTAAACTTACAGAAGAATTTATAAATTTACAGAATCGTCAAATAGCCTCCAAGCAGCTCCATTTTGCTAAACTTGAGCTCGAACGCTCTCA
Source organism: Rickettsiales bacterium (assembly GCA_023301245.1). Lineage (GTDB taxonomy): Bacteria > Pseudomonadota > Alphaproteobacteria > Rickettsiales > JALZUV01 > JALZUV01. The sequence goes on along the minus strand of JALZUV010000018.1, from coordinate 678 downwards.
AAACATCATCAAAGCTAGGGAAAAAGACCTACTTAAATTTCAAAATAAGCACAAAATAATACAGCCCGAAGCCATCATTCGTACACAGTTGGAGGCGATTCAATCCCTCCGTCTGCAAAAAATCCAAAAACAAATCGAATTAACTACATTACGTGCCAGCTCTCCAAGGGCCCCCTCTATTAACTCACTTAAAACCACTATAGATGAACTTGCTCGTGAGATAGTAAAACAAGAAGCCGACCTCTCTGGAGACGACCAACAGAAACTCAACAGTCTACTCGTAGATTACAAAGACCTCACTCTTAATCTAGAATTTGCTATTCAATTAAAAAAAGGAGCCGAAATCCTCCTAGAGTCATCACGTGCCGAAGCCGTAAACAACACTCGATTTTTCTCTGTCATTCAAAACCCTTACCTACCAGAAGAGGAAGCTAACCCAAGAAGGTGGTATCTTCTGATAAGCATTATCATCTTAACATCGATAATTCTTGGCATGATTAATGCTATACTAAAATCTTTTGCTAATAGGTCATAATAAAACGAACTAACTGATTCACTATGAACTTACCCAGACCACTCCGCGTCATTCGAAAAAGATATAGAATGGTAACGCAACAGCCGTCTCCTAAGAATTCTGCGGCAGAGAAAATGGAACATAAGAAAGCTTCTCCTAAAACA
>JALZUV010000017.1 GCA_023301245.1 Rickettsiales bacterium | reverse complement strand
AAGAACCTAAAACTCACCGTATTCGGCCAAGATGATGCGATTGATCAACTAGCTTCTGCCGTCAAAATGTCGCGTGCAGGTCTGCGCGATGCGGAAAAACCCATTGGTAACTACCTATTCACGGGTCCAACAGGCGTGGGTAAAACCGAAGTTGCCTTGCAGCTTTCTAAAGCCATGGGCATGGAACTTCACCGTATTGATATGAGTGAATATATGGAGAAACACGCAGTGGCTCGTTTAATCGGTGCCCCTCCAGGCTATGTGGGTTACGAACAAGGCGGTGTATTAACGGGTGCCGTTGAGAAAACCCCTTATAGTGTGATTCTGCTCGATGAAATTGAGAAGGCGCATTCGGATGTGTATAACATTCTGCTACAAGTGATGGATTACGGTAAACTTACCGATAATAACGGCAAGAGCATCGATTTCCGCAACGCCATTATCATCATGACCAGCAACGCTGGTGCGGCTGATATGGAACGTGCCCCCATCGGCTTTGGCCGTGAAGCCCGCACGGGTGAAGATACAGAAGCAGTCAACCGTCTCTTCACGCCTGAATTCCGTAACCGTCTTGATGCTATCGTACCATTTAGCCATCTTGTGCCTGAAGTGGTCGGCCATGTAGTCGATAAATTCATTGCCAAGCTAGAAGGGCAATTGCAAGAACGTAACGTGCAAATTATCCTTAGCGAACAAGCGCGTGAATGGCTGGCAATTGAAGGCTATGACCGTAAGAATGGCGCTCGTCCTTTATCTCGACTTATTGCCGAGAAGATTAAGAAGCCGCTGGCCGATGAAGTTCTCTTTGGCAAGCTAGCCAAAGGCGGCACGGTTAATGTTATCTTGGAAAAAGGCGAACTCATCTTCGACTTTGAAAAACCTACCAAGCGCAAACCAAAACCTAAGAAGGTTGAAGTAGAGGTTTAGAAATACAGAATGGTTAGGCAACATTATATATTCACCTACGTTCTTTTCTTATTTAGCCTTTTAGCTTCCGCCGCCACTGCCCAACAGCATGTAAAATCGGGTACGGGGTTTTTTATTAGTAAGGCGGGGCATATTATTACCAACGAACATGTGGTGCGCGGGTGCGATACCGTGCGCATTCGTGGAGCAGTCGCCACCACCGAAGCGCGGGTGATAAAGACTGACAGCGACATTGACCTTGCCCTACTTAGAACCAAGGCCACCCCACCACGCATTGCCCCCATTCGTGCAGCGCGCGATGAAATTAAGGTGGGCGAAAAATTATTAGTGATTGGTTATCCTGAAAATCATGGGAAAACAGGGATTTACAATATTAGCCACTCTCGCGTTAAAGGCAAAAAAGGCCCATTAGGCGGCGATCAATGGGTGCAGTTTGAAGATTCCGCCCGTCAGGGAAATAGCGGTGGGCCTTTATTAGACGCCAGCGGCAATGTCATTGGCGTTGTCATGGGTAAGGCCGAAATTATTCGCACTAACCTCGCCAATGGCCGACAAGAAAAAATCGGCAATAGCGATATCGCCATTAGCCTACCTTATTTATGGAAATTTATTGAAAATGAACAGGTGCATACCGTCACCCTAAATTCGGCCTTACAACATGGCAATGGCTACCTAGAGCGCATGGCGAGCGAATATATCGTCAACATCCACTGCGTGGATTAACCTAGACCATTAAAATAATCCTTTGATGCTCTGCTCTCTGCGCGCTTAGCTTCTTTATCGGCCCATTTAGTTTCTTTAGCAGCCTCAACTGCAACCGTTTCAACAACACTGTCGATATTAAACTGAAGTGAATCTTTAAATTGCGCAGCAATAAAGCTAGATTTAACATCCATCGTCTTCTCTATTAGGCTGCTATTATCAATTGAACCTTGGCGATTATCAATGGTTGGAATTCCAAACTCTTTACCAAATAATTGTTTATAATACTGAGTATCAATGGCACGCAAAGGCTTACCATCTCTTGTGACTGAGGCTCCGTCAAAGTCAGCGCCTACCGACACTTCAGATTGCTCGGTAGAGCTATTTCTTTTAGATAGGTTACCTATCCACTGGCCAACCTGTTCTCCTGCAGAATTCACTAGAACCTCTGCGGCTTTACCATCGGTTTTTCTATTGCCCGCAACTTCAACCCCTTCTCTAACAATATCAGTGAAAACTTTACCGGGATTAGCATTTTGGACTCTATCTTTCTGCTCAATCTCCCAATATTTACTGGTTCTAGCATTATTAAAGCTAACCGTTGCGAGAGATTCACCCTTAATATCTAGGAATACTATCGTTTGGTTGCCATCACGCTGATCTTTCAGCACTAAGTTCAGAACCGTGCCCGAAGGGCCCTCGAGCGTTTTCTCACCAATTTTAAAGTCGCTTATATTAACGACACTATTTTTCTCGACACCAATTAAATTCTTTTTCTTATATTTTCCTTTGGTCATCTTAATGTTAGAGCCTGTTACAGGCAGCATAATATCGGCTCTCGACGGTAAATCTGGGCTCTTAACCTCTGGCTCATTAGCCTCATTAGTAGAAGCAGCGATATCAGGCGCTACCGACTGAGTGCCATATTTAGCTACTGCATCATCGAAGCTAATTTCGTTGCTCATAATTTTATCATAGCTTGCATAGACCTCTTTCTCGGATAGAGAACTATTAAGGCCAAGGGCAATTAAATCTGCGCGTTGTTCGGGTGTAATATCCTGCACAGCGTTTATTCGCTCTTTAAAGACATCATTACGTTTTTGTTCGCTCCAACCTTCGGTGGCCTTATTGTAGCGCGCCATATCGGCGCGAATACCAGCGACATAGGCAGGCATATCTTTTTCAGACACTCGGCCTGATTTTATCTCATTATCAAGCACAATGACTAAATCTTGAGCCTGCGTGGCCGCGGCTATGCTCATCGCTGCGGCGGTCATTACTAATGCTGATGGGAAATCTGCCATTTTAATCTCTCTTAAATATTTTATCTTGTTACTTCACCTTACAGTATAGCAACTGTGGATAAGCTATAGTGTTAAGCTTTTATGACAGTTAATCGCAGCAGCAGCGCAAATAAAAAAAGCCCCACCATAAGGCAGGGCTTTTCTTTGGTATTAATAAAGGGAAGTTATTAGAAAGTGGTTGCTATACTCGAACAATCACCACCTGTAGCACCCAGTGCTGTTACAATACTTGAAGCACCAAAGATTAAGGCCACACCAATGGCGACAATAATAGCCATACCCCATGAAACTTTACCCATTAATGCACCAATACCAATAATAATAAGGGCAATG
>JALZUV010000016.1 GCA_023301245.1 Rickettsiales bacterium | reverse complement strand
GAAGCGATGATGCAAGAACTAGTATCTGCATTAGATGAGGTGTTTAATCACTTTAATATTAGCCGCAATTTCTCTGCTGAAATTTTAGCCGCTTAACCCCGCAATTCTCAAACTACTTAAGTAAAAACGCGGCCACGATTTTCATCGCAGCCGCATTTTTTTCGTCAAGATCACTAAGGCCAAACAGTCATGGCCTCGCACAGAGAGCGAGTAATTAAATTACTACTCCTTAACGTGGGTAATCGAATTATTATTTGTAATAAATGCATGATACGGCAACTTTTGCACATAACGGAACATAACGATGCTCGTAACCACAAATACAATCATTGATGATAGTAAGTAGCCATAACCATAGTAAGGGAAGCCCCACTGCATGGTGATTGTCGTTAGTAATGCGTTCAATACAAAGTAGAGAATCGAAATCCACATCACGCGCTTACGACAGTCAAAATATGAAAGAATGATAATTTCAAACAACATCAATACGTGGAAGAAAGCTCCCAACACGCCCATACGATAAATACCGATTTGCTTGTTATTTACGTTAATCAACTCGAAGAATTGTGGAGCCAGTACAATCGCAAGGAATACAACCGTTCCCTGCACGATAATAAAGTTACGCGAACTAGTGAAGATGCTTTCAATAATCTCTTTATGATTTGAAAGAATTTTACGCAGTGGCTTATGCTCAAGAATATTATCATAAAAGCGCTGGTAACGTTCAAAGAAGTTTGTTTCAACCGCGAATACAAACACCGCCATTGCAGGGATAATGGTAAGATAAGCCAAGAACATCGCACTATCGTAATCAGGATACATACGCATGCCTGTCGGCTCTCCTAGGTGTGTTGCTACCCATGACTCTGGGGCAAACCACATAATCCATTTATCAACCCAGATAGCAGCATTATAAAAGAGGCCACCCAATGCGAGTTCCCAATATTTTTTAAAGTAGGCATTCACATCAAAAGGCGAATCAAACTTATAGGCATATTCAGAGAGAACTTTAGCAGCCAAGGTAAATACGATGAAAGCTAAACCAAGACTAAAGCCATTTAGCATGCCCACTTCGGCCCATACATCTTTAAATACTTGTGCACAAACAACAGCAATAAGCATACCAATACCATAAGCCCACCCCACCGAATTATAATCTTTCAGTGCGGTCAAGAACACACCAAGCAACCATACTGTGGTTAACAAGAATAGGTTAAGCATAGCGCTCAATTGCATATTTAAAGGCAAATCTACGAAGGCGAGATAGAAAATCCCACCTACTGGCAGCTGAATTGCATAAGATAGAACCATTGAACCAATCATAATACTCGGAACATTGGTTACATTTTTACGATGTATATTATCGGCAATATAGCGAGTTGCGACCATGAAGACGGGCGCTGATAATACAAGCGAGAAGGCAAAGTTATAAATCACCACTACGCGGAAGTTTAACAGGCCTTCCATACCAAAGAAGTTAGTGTAAACATTTGTGATACCCGCAAGGGCAAAAATGGTGAAAATCCACGGGCCTGCCGCTGCAAACATAGCAACACCATATGCATGTAAGACACCAACGAGGTCATCTTTTTGCGTGAGTTTTTGTAGAGTAAATCCAATACCAGCCATGTTATTTCCCTAAGCCTAACTTACTTTTTTCTGCGTTTCAGCGCCATATTTCACATAATGTGAATAGACGTTATCATACGCTTCGATTTGATCTTTTTTCGTGTAATATTTCTTCACGCGAGTACGCATGTTTTCACCCATTTCTTCGCGTAATGCACCATCACTCAACAGGCTCATCACGGCTTCGGCCATCGCTGTTGGGTTTGATAATGGAACAATAATACCACCATCACCAATCGCTTTATCCGCCTCTAGGCGGCCGTAGATAATTTCCTTACATGCACCAACATCGGTCGTCACGCTTGGAATACCTGCAGCACCTGCTTCAAGAACCGTAAGCGGCATCGCTTCCGAAATACTTGTAAGCACCAGTACATCAATTTGGCCGAGATATTTATCAATACTCACCTGCCCAGTGAATGTAACATTATCCGACAAGCCCATATATTCGACCATTTGTTGGCATTCGTGGTAATATTCAGGCTCTTCATCTGTTGGGCCCATCACTAATACACGCACGTCAGGAATATTTTCCTGAATATGAGCAGCACCACGGATGAAACTTTTAATATCTTTAATCGGTACTACTCGTCCAATAAGCGCGATAGTTGCACGATCATGCGACTCGTTTTTAATTTTCGCAAAACGTTCAATATCTACGCCATTAGGCACAACGGTCACTTTTTCATCTTTAGCGCCATCTTGAAGCTGCAACACTTTATTGCCTTCAAATAATGTGTAAATATGGTCGCAAGCATCGTAGCAAATACGTGAGAAACTTGAGAATGTATGTGACCAGAAATCACGTAAATTATTACGAACATGATCAATAGTCAGTGCTTTAGAGGCAGTCTGCTCAAGCCATTCTGCAGAAGCCACTTCAATACGGCGCTCGTTGGTGTAGATACCATGCTCGGTCAAAATCACAGGCTTACCTGTTTCAATCTTCGCACGTGCAGCAAGCACTCCCGCATAGCCTGTAGAGAGTGTGTGGTACATGTGAGCAGGTGGAATATCAGCCAATGAAATACTAAATAAGCTCCCCATTAAAGCGCGCCATGACCAAAAATAATCAAGGAACGAGCTTTCTTCATAGCCATCTTCATACATCGAACGGATGAGCGCGAAGGCCTCTTCACCCTCCATCAACGCTTCATAACCTAAACCACTACGGTTACCCATAAGGCGGAGTAGCTCAGCATAATCTTCGCCAGCAGCAGTATTATTGGTAATACCAGTTAGCGGCTGTTTGATGCTATCGAGAAACGCACCTACTGATGTAAAGTTTGTAGTTTCAGGCAAGTTTTGCAAGCGAACATGCGAAATTCCTATGACATTATCAGGGATATCATATTTGCGTTCTACTTCAGCATCTGGCGGAAGAATGCAAAGAATATGAAATGTCTTATCTGATAGATTTCTAATCATATCATGCGTCCAAGACGAGACACCGCCTGAAACGTATGGATAAGTTCCTTCAAGAATTAAACAGATATCTGCGGTTTCTAAGTTCATCCTGCAGCCCTCGATTGTTTGTCTGAAAGCCCTGCCTGCGCCCACAGATAAATACTGTCAGCAATTTCCGGTTGGGTTTCCTGATATGTCGTTAAGTCAACTTGGTAGCCAGATGCGGCTTTGCGCAAACCATCAAAGTCGCCAATATGATAAAGCGATTCAATATACCACATCTTGATAGTGTCCGATCCATAGCCCTCGTCCAAGCAGCGCTTAAACCATTTAGCCGCTTCTTCGTGACGTTTCATGCGAATCAATAAACGACCGATTTTCGGACGAACCGAAGGGTCTTCTGGGCGAAGGTTTAGATATTCCATAAAGTGTGAATAAGCTTTTTCACGATTCACCATTTCGCGACCTTCATCAAGCAAGCCTGTATAGGCATAGCTATCGTAGTGATCCGCAAGCGCTTTCAAAATGACTGCGTTATTTGGGTGTTCACGATAAAGGTTCTCAATTTTTAATAAGCGTCCGTGGAACTTATTTTCAATACGTGTAATCGCCGTAGCCGCCTGCACACGAATGGCGCTACTGTCATCGGCCAAAGCGCGTTTGAATGATTTAGAGAATACTGGGTTGAAAGATGCAGTCATTTTACTAAGTGCATCACGTTTTTGTTGTTCCGAACCAATTTCCATCACATCCATAAAAGACATGACCGTGTAATCGATTGGGCTTTCATCGCGCCCAACTTCAATCTCCTCAGCAATTTTCTCTGAGCCTGAAAGAGTGGATTGAGGGAAAATTGCTTGATACCACTCATCAAATCCTGTGCGGAAACGTAAATAGAAAATACTTTGCACCAATGAAAATAAAGTACCAACAGCACCCACAATACTCATGACTGCAGTTGTAATAAATGCTAATCGGGCAAAACGTGTATCTAAACCTGCTCGCGACATTACCCCTACCAAGAATGCTGAAATTACCACCAAAATAATATGAATAATAAGACTTAATATTGGCGCAATCCCTGCCCAAAACAGTAGGTAAATATTAAAGCCATGACCTATCGTTAGCAGCACACAAAATATGGCAGCTAAAGGAGCCCCAGTAATAGGCTGGTAACTATCCTCATGGATATCGGCACCCTCAAGGTAGTCATCAACAGTTAGCATTGATTCATTACGTGTCATGTTAGTAATATCCGTTTACGCTTCGTGAATGGTGTGAGTCGTTAAAGCAAAGTCAGCAGGGATTGATTTCGGCAACTTAGCAGCAATCGACTCCTCAAGCTTACTTAGCACAACTTTAGCACCGCTACGGTTGGTTGCAGGAAGAACAATTGAATATTCCTCACCATTTTTCTGATAATCAAACGCCATATCAACTGAACGAAGCGCCTCGCCTACTGCTTCAGCAATAACGCGTGCTGTCTTCGTACGCTGGTCACCCGAAAGTTTATCACCATTCGTCAATTGAATGAGAATCATATTAACCGAGAAACCAACACGCTTACCTAATGCACTAATAAAGTCAGTATATTGTTTATAGTAGCCATGGCTCATCAAGTTATTATCAGGGTTAGTCATGCTGCCTTCTTTTGCATCTTGATAACGGTTAGCATTGATAATCGCCATCCCTACCCATTCGCAAATAGCGTGGAAAGTTTCGATAGTGCTTAGGTTTAAATCTAGGAAGCCAATCTTCTCAATTTTCAACATACCACTTACTTCACCCGTTTCTTTATCGAGCAATGGCCCTACAAGAACACCTTGGTTTGCAAGTAGAGCCTGATGGTCTGTATTAGCAATACAAAGAGTTTCTTGCTGTCCAATTACACGCTTATAAAGCTCGTCCTGCGCTGAATATTTCTCTTGGTAATTATCGTCAGAGCCCCAACCGTATGTAATGCTTGGAATAAGGCCATCTTTGTTCATCACATATACAGAGAACTTCTCTGGCTGCATGGTTGAACGAATTAATTCCTGCACACCTTGCAATACTTCTGTAGGGTTATTTTTCTCAATCGCTTTTGCGGCGCGAAATGTATTAACCGCTCCACGTAATTGACCTGAAATTTTAAGCTCCAGTTTTTCTTTTAGCGATTTCACACTGCTGTAAGATTCTGCAATAATACGTTCGCGCTCACGTGAATCATGAAGCTCTTTTTTCAGATGCTCGCGCTCACGTACGTGGCGCTGTCGTAACTCACCTAAAATCACTCCTGCAAGCAACCACAATAGCGGCGAACGGAATAGAGTATAAAGATAGTCATACATGTCTTGGCTAAGCGTTTGCTCGGGCAAATTACCAATCAACAAGAATAGCGTAGACAGAACTGCGGCCAAAACGGCTTCAGCAGTACCATATTGTACTGCCATCAACACAATTACCACCCAAAACGGATGGGGTGACGCATCGAAATAGCGGTTACCTGCCCCGAACATTGCATCGAAGACTAAGAGGACGAAAAAGATAATCGCCATTTCCAATAGGGCAGAAACCCTAATACCTAAGAAATAACTATGTTCTTCTTTAGGCGCGTAAATTGCAGCAGTTGACATTGTTTAAAACCTCCATTTGAGATGACCGCCCACACGAGCTGTATCACCTTCAGTATTACTTGTGCGGGCGCCGTAGCTACCGCGAACCTGTGCCTCAAGCTGTTCTTCGAACATTTGATGCGTTAATTGACCAGCTACTAGCGGGCCGTTTCCACCCAGACGGTCATAACTATAACCGGCTTGAATTAGACCATCGGTATCCGGCGTAAATTGCTCCGCCGCGATTAACGATACAGTGTGCACTTCACGGCTATCTAACAGCGGGAAGTAAGCTTGCCCAAGATTATCAATAGCGCTCTTCTCGTCTACGCGATACTCCGCATCTAGCGTATAATTTGCCGCCAAGTAAGGTCCGAAATTTTGCAACTTACGCGTGGCACTAAAAATACCACCAACCGTTTTTGCAACATCATCAAAGTCACGCAAATTGTAACGATTCAGCGACAGCCCTCCATTGAATGTCCACAGAGTATTATGCACATAAGAATGGTCAAAACCAATACGGTCACGCGTAGCATCATCAAGAATACCGTCTACAAAGTCCCAGTTTGGCTTACTATATTCAGCATAAACACGCGACATACCTAGGCGGTTCAACCAACGATAAGATAGACCTAAACCGATGGCATCATTATTTCCATAAAGAGAAGCCTGAATACGCTGCCCTTCAAGATCTTCATGTGCGACAAAGATTTCGCCACGCTGTGCATCTTCATCAAAATCACCAAGACGACCATCAATACGGCGAACATTTATTGCATCAACATCTGCTGTTTGCAAATTCACACCCACTTCCAGTTCCTCATCCACATAAATAAGGCCTGAAAGTGTCCAGATACTCTCGTCACTATCACCAATCGAAATCCATTCGTAATCCACTTTTACGTGATTTTCAGCATCTTGACGGATGTTGATATCACGCTGCAAAGCCAGAATATCTTCGTTAAGCGGCATCAATTCATTCGCGCGCTCAAGTAAAGTTTGAGCATATTTCCAGCGCCCTGTGAAGTTCAAGGCATTCGCCGTGTAACCTAACAAGGTTGGATTATTCGGGTGCAACTCGCTCAATTCAAGAAGATCGTCTGTCACCGCGTAATGGTCGCCCGTCTCCAGACCTACGCGCGCATTCAGCATTTGATAACGAACATCCAACTCTTCTGCAAACTGCTCCTGCGCTGAATTCGCTGCAGGAATAGCACTAATCACATAACCTGCAGAAAGCGGTTGAATTTGCAGTTGATAATCAGGATTAGCAACGACCAAGACTTCGTCATAGCTTTGCCCAACATAGCTTAACCATGGATACTGATCTTTACTTGCATTTATTAACGGGAAGTTTGCAGGTACAGGCCCTTCGAATCGTAAAATAGCCTCATTTCCATCCACCTGAACTTGATAACTAGCATCGCGCGTTGACGGCAAGTCAATCGGCTGGCCTGCATAACCGCCTACTGGGCGCGCTACAGGAGCACTGGCAAGTAATTCACGGGCTTTATCGTAGTCCTTCAGCTCTATCACTGAACTGATATAATCCGCTGCAATCAAGCGATTGTCAGGAAATTGCTGACGACCTGATTCAAAATAGTCGCGGCCCTGCTGCTCTTGATTATGACCAATCAAGCTTTGGGCAGTTTTTGAAATAGAATCAACATCAGCCTCGCGCACGATTGAAACCGCCTCAAGCGCTTTCGCATAGAAAGCATTAGCCATATCCAAATCATGCTCACGCTTATAAACTTCTGCTAGATGGAAATAAACTTCATAATCTTCTTCATGATAACCGGGGTTGCTTTCGCGATGCTCAGCGTAAGGAGCCAAATATTTTAGCGTTTCAGAATAATCTGCTTGAGCAAAAGCCAGCAAACCAATCACGCGCATTGCTTCAGGATCACCGCCTGTCGCATCGTCTAATCTATAATAAGCACGCATCGCTTGATCTGGCATATTATAGCTACGAGCCGCACGCGCATAAATTCGCATTGCAGAAGGGCTAATATCGTCACGCATCAATAAGTCTTCACCATAAGACTCCAATTGGCCAACATAATTAAGCGCTTCAAAGTATCGGTTCTGGACATTCTTCTCATTCACTAAACCAGGATAACGATTCACAACCATTAGCAGATCATCGCGCGTTGAATAGTTAGCGACATAATCCGCCCACTTAGTCTTTGCACTCGGTTCAGTTTCACTTACATATCGCGCACCAAGCCAATCAATTTTATCGGCAGATGGACGAGCGCCCCACAGATAAATAAGCTGCTGAACATCCGTACTCAATGGCGATGCACCATCGGCCATCATACCAAACAAACTTTCCGCGTCATTACGGAAACCTTTTTCAAGCAATTGATAAGCAATCACACGGCGAGTTGCAGCAGAGGTATTTGGGTTCATCGCAAGACGCATACGGAAGTCACGCGCTTCTGAATGACGCCCCAACTTATCGAGATTATTTGCGTAAACATCAATCCACTGGCCACCATGATTACGAGCAAATTCTTCGATGAAAGGAAGCACCACATCAGGCCTACCCGCATCTAACAAGGCATAAACCAGAGCCTCTTTTTGCTTTCGACTCACATCACTACGACGCATCTCTTTACCAGCAAATTCAACAAGTTCCGAGCTATAACGGTCACTCTTGCGCGCTAATTTAGTCAACACATAAAGGTAATCCTCACGGTCACCCTTACTTAGCGATGACTTATCACGGAAATAGGGAAGAACTGCTTCATAGCGACCATTAGCTACATAAGCACTAATTAGGAAACCAAGATTCTCTTCCGTTTGATAATTTTTGGCAAGCACATCAACAGTGTCTAACGCTATATTAGCATGACGGTAACGCTGCGCAGTAAAGTAAATATCACGTAAAACCTTCTCTGAAGCACCTGAATTCGCGACAATCCAGTCTTTAACTTCAGTTTCATCACCTTGAGCAGCCGCAATGCGAACATACATGCCAGAAACATCTGCATCATCAGGCATTTGACGGTAAAGAGGACCGATCAGTGTAGATGCCTTAGCGTAATCGCCCACCTCAACATAGATACCAGATGCTCGCACCAACTCACTTTGCGTAAGAGTATCTTCATCCAACACACCCATAAATTCACGTGCACAACCCTGCTTACCACTTAACAAACACACTGTTGCCATCTGTAAGTTCTGCGCGCCCGTTAATTCACGCTTATCAACATCGCCGACCAGATCACTCCAGTTAGCTTTGTTGGTCGCAACAGCCATAGCTGCTTGCAAGACATTATAATTAGCCGACACATTTTCAGCCAACTTAACCTTTAATACAGGCAACAAATTCGACTCAGGACGCTGCAACGCCAACTCAATTAAAGAGATACCTTCAGACTCTTGTAGAATCGAGAAATCCAAAGCCTCAAGACGCTCACGCGCCTCAGCATATTCCTCATTAACAGCCAGCAAATAGATATATTCACGCTGCAAGCTCACAGGAAGGGTCACTTCACGATCCAACCAGCGCAACGTCTCATAAGCACCCTTAGTCTGTTGCGTAGCCAAAAGCAGATAGGCTTTCTCAATACCCAGCACAGGATATTGCGACAACTGCGCTTCGTAAGGCTGCAAGAAACGTGCAGCAACTTCAGAATTCCCACGATAGTGCAACACATTCACTAGGCGCGCCACTTCCTTGATATTCCTAGGGTTTTGCTTTTCAGAAAACAGTACGGCAGCATCGTAAGCCCCGTCAATATCTTCCAGCTCCAGCTGTAGTGTCATCATTACTTCTAGATCATTGAAACTATAGTCAAGCGGATGCACTAGCCAAAAATCTTGGTAGGTAGCAACTGCCTCTTGTAATTTTTGCTGCGAAGCCTGTAAGCGCGCCAAATTACGATAATGATTGGGTTGACGAGTCTGCTCTGTCCCAACCAATGCCTCAAGCGCAGGCTCTTGCTTGTCATATTGCTGCGACGCAGCATACATTTTATTCATCGTGCGAAGCGAGTCATTGCTTTTTTGCAAACGGTTAATTTCCTCTAAATTCGCAAGATAGTCATCTGGGCGCTGAGCAAATTGGTACAACTTACCAATTTCGTGACGCGCCTCAAGATTATCAGGATTCGCAGCAACAAAGCGACGCATAACAGTAATAGCTTTTTCAACATCGCCCGACTGCAAATGAAGATCGGTAAGAGCCTTCACCACCTCTACTGATAACTGGCCATTCTCTAAATTTTGCTCATAAGTAACGCGAGCCTTATCAAACTCCTTATCACGGAACTGCATCAATGCAATTTCACGTGCATTTGGAACAAGCATAAGGCTTAAGCCAGCTGCTAAAACAAATAGTAATATTATGACCAGATATTTTTTCATTTTTTATTCACCAGTATTGAAACGCCTATAGGTCTATTTATGTTATTAATGACCAAGTGTAAACGATTGTAAACGTCCACGTCTGCGATTCTTTGCTCGTACACCTTTTCACCATCATGTAGTTGTATTTTCGCTTCAGAAGAATCCGGCATTTGAATAATTATATCAGACTTACCAAATCCTGTTGTCGCAAAGCTTAACGAATATTTACTAAATTGCAAGCCCTTAATTTCCCAATTACTTTCAATAACATAGGGGGTTGGTGATGCAGGAAATCCGCCCGACTTATCCACAGACCTTAACTTTATGACCGGCTTTTCCACTCTATCATCCAGCGCAATATACAAACTCCCCTGATAATGGCTCTGCCCAACCACACCCTTTGAATTAGCAAAATCAACAGCCCTTAGCGTCGCATCATCAATACGCATAGTTTGCAGCGACCCTCTATCTTCAATCCGCCAATGGTCGCGACCAAGTGAGTATATTTTCGTTGGGAAGAAACTTGATGCAATTGAGGCAAACTCACTCGCAAAAATCGGGAACAGCCCTTGCTTACGAGCAAAATCCAGATTCTCCTTCACAGCCGTAAGCGCCGCATCTTTTTCGCCCGAATAAGTATGGAAGTACAAGTTATAAGGCGCCACTCGAATAGGGGACTCAGTATTATTAACCGTGGTTTGCAAATATTTAAAGCCGAAGAACCTGTCTGTCCAAAGATTAGTGTAAGTATTTTCATTACTATTAGAGGAGTAGATTTGACGCTCATCGCCAATAGGCGCAGACAATGGCGAGACAGTCGCATAAGAAGGGTATTCAGTATCAAAGCGAGAATCACCACCATTAATATTAAACAAACCCGCTTCACGAGTTTTTCGAATAGCTGCTTCAAATGGCGTGGTATTGCCTGACCACTGGTAAAGCTTTACTTTTTTACCACTTGAAAGCTTTTCAATATAATCAATCGACCCCTGAACCTCTCTATCCAAATTAAATGGCTCGCACGCATAACTGCGCGGGGTATCATAAAGTTTCATTATCTCTACAGAGTCGTTACTTGGATCACGGATACCGCGCATAGCATCAGCACCGCCTTGCAACAGCGGGGTATATTCTTCCGTTGTTTTAATAGCCTCTTCCCCATCGCCTAAAATCATTTCTGATAAGAAGAACTTTGTCAGAGGCTGCCTTGGGTAAAGAGAACTATAAGCTTCTTCCTTGGCGGCATCCCCATCTGCGAAAAACCCCCAATATAAAGGATGACTATAAGTATGACTACCCGGCTCCACATTATAGAGCTTCATTGTTTTTTCAGCTACGGGCACACTATCGGGCACACCATAACAATCAGTACGAAGCTCTGAAACAATTAAACCAACGGTAAAGGCAAAATCGTCATAGGGCTCAAACACCTCACGATAAAGCACATCTGAAGAGAGGAGCCCTTTGTTTTTATATTTCTCAACTTGGCTTAAATTATTCCACCCATCACCATCTAAGTGACTGTAAAATATTCGCTTGCCAAAGAGAGTGGTCGTGTCTGGTTTTGGCAAATAATCATCTCTGAATACTTCTTTCAAAAACTGGAAAGGATTAATAAACCACTGACGAAGCACCAGATTATCTTTTTCATCGTAAAGCTGGAACACCGCGTATTCTTCAGCAACATACCCCCCCTTATCGCTCGTAATAATAAGGTCAGAACTCGGCTCCGCATATTGAGGCGCCTTTAAACGCAAATGCGATTTAGAATTTTTACCCACTTTATTCGTCGCGATATAAGGACGAATCTCACCTTCAAAGTCGCGTTCAAAATTCACCATCTCGGGAGTATAATTATCAATATTAACGTTATGCACCACGTTGACCCAACTATTACGATCATGCACACCGATACGATGCATCAATCTATTTAGATCCTGCATATTACTATCATCTTCGCGGAATTTTTCGGAAACCCCTAAACTCCCCATTACGAGTAGTTTTTTATCTTCATCTAAAGCTTTATTTAACCAACCTAACATCGGGACAGCATCTGGTAAAACTGTATCGGTGGTATACCACACGACCACCCCACGATAAGAGTCATCGAGCTCGGGCAGTGGAAGATTTATATCATGATATTTAACAATAAAACCTAGATGATTTAATGGCATCTCTAAAAACTTATGTGTCGCCGTAAAACGCGGGTCACCTTCAAATTTAGCATCATAAAGCGCCATAATGTTACGGGGCAACTCCGCACCCGCTTTAAACTCACCCGCAGACGAAGTCGCCAACACTGATGCTGGCAACCAAAACAGTAGAATTAAAAATCCGATGAATTTTTGGGCCATTATTTAGGCTCCCCATACTCTTCCATTAAATCAATCGTACTAACATAAGGTATATAGCCACGTTCACGCTGCTTTTTATAGATATTCTTCACTTCACCAGCCTCACCATGCGGCCAGTAATCAAGACTATAAACTTTTAGCTCAGAGTTTTTCTTTTTCGCTTGCTCAATAATAGCAGCATATTCTTGCGTCACTGACTCAGGAAAATACTGCGGTTCCTTAGAATCGTTTTTAAAGTTAACCATAATACTTTCAGCCAAGACCATATCAATAAAAGGCGCAACTTCAGGCAGCACGTGAAAACCACGATTCAGCATAATTTTAACTTTAGGGTAATGCTTGCGAATGGTGGCAAGCAAATTTACTGCCGCCTTATCCATGCCAGCATATTTCTGTTTATCTTGCTGCCATAGATAAAGTGCACTATCGAGCGTATCGAGCATCAATCCATCAAAATTCTTATGCAAGATTTCGGGGATTTTCACTTCAATAAGATACTTAACCCACTGCTGGTTACGAATATCGACAATATAATGCCCTGGCCATGCTGGGTTTTCGCTTAACAGCGCGCCCATCTCTTTAATACGTTTATAATCATGACGATATTGCTCTGCTTCGCCCACACTTAAATAGCCAAGCAATATTTTATTACGATTCATCAGCGGCCTTAACGCTGGAGATTTTTGGCTATCAAATACAATGAGGTCGTAAGGTAAAAAGCGCTCTGAAGGTAAAGCTTCACCATAATACACCACAAAGCGCTCTGGCTTATCTTTGCCCATTGCATGAGCAGATACAAAGAAAAGCCCTGAACAAATAAGAGACAGAACAATAATTACAAACTTTTCCATAATGCCTCCAAACCTTGTTTAAGCGATGCTTCTGCGGTGACTTCTAGCACGTTATTCATCGTACCAGCATTACCGCGCGAATGCTTTATATCACCTTCGCGCGCATCTTTGTGGTTAATTTGCGTATTCACACCACTAATCTCTACCAAAAAACTTGCTAATTCGTTAACAGAGACGGATTTTTCTGTGCAGGCATTGCTAACTAGCTGCGAAACCTCACCTAACTGTAGCTTTTCCATCGAGGCTTTTAGTGTACGCACAATGTCGGCCACAAAAATAAAGTCGCGCGTTTGCTCGCCATCACCAAAGATAGTGATGGTTTCGTTCAATTTCAGCTTATCGGCAAAGATAGAAATAACGCCCGAGTAAGGCGACTTAGGATCTTGACGAGGGCCATAAACATTAAAAAAGCGCAAACCAACCGACTTCAACCCTTTAATGTGATTCCCCACTTGCGCCTGCCATTCGCACGCCAGTTTATCTAGGCCATAAGGGCTAAGCGGTTTTGTTTCCGCCTTTTCATCCAGCGGCAAATTCGTGTTATCGCCATAAGCTGCAGCAGACGATGCATACACTACTGGCACCCCCATCTGCGCAGCTTTGTCGAAAACCTCCACAGCCCCCGACTGATTAATACGATGAGTTTCCGCCCATTGCTCTACCGAGCGCGTGACAGAAGCAACGGCGGCTAAATGGAACACTCCCTCAACCCCATCCATCGCTTTTGCAACATCAGCAGGCTTGGTAATACATCCCTCAATGACTGTCACAGCACTATCGAGATTTTCTCGCTTACCAGTCGAGAAGTCATCAAGCACCACTACCTTATTATTCGCTGCGAGCAATGTGTCGCATAAATGCGAGCCAATAAAACCCGCGCCACCTGTTACTAAATATTTCACTTAAATAAGCCCTTCGCTTTTGAAACTATAGTGACTATCGCCACCAATGATTAAATGGTCATGCACCGCCACCGACACCGCCTTGCCTGCCTGCACAATATCGCGCGTCACTTTAATATCGGCGGGCGATGGAGTTGGGTCGCCACTAGGATGGTTATGCACTAATATAACCGCACTTGCACCAAGCTCTAGCGCTCGGCCTATCACCTCACGCGGGTAAACAGGTGCGTGATTAACCGTACCGCTTTGCTGCTTTTCATCAGCTATCATTTCATTTTTACTATTAAGGAAGAGCAGATGGAACTCCTCTTTCTTTTTCGCTGCAAGCAAGCTGCGAGTATAATCCAGCAAGCTCGTCCAATTACTAATAACAGGCCCCTGCTTCACCTTAGAGCGCAACAACATTTGCGCGGAAGCCTCGGCAGTCTTAAGCGCTGCGACCGCACTTTCGCCAACCCCTTCAATGCTCATTAGCGCCACAGGTGTAGCAGATAGCACCTTACCCACCGTGCCAAACTCCTTCAACAACAAGCGCGCCAACGGCTTAACATCGCCACGCGGATGGGCAGCGAATAACAGCAGCTCCAGCATTTCATAATCGGCTATAGCACTCACGCCACCCGCAATAAAGCGCTGGCGCAATCGCGAACGATGCCCAATCCTATAATCGTCTTTCTTTTGAACACTAGCCGACATACGGAGGTTGATGCCTTCCCGTTGGTGATTCGGTGAATAGTTCAAAACCATCCGCCGTAACGGCCAAACTATGTTCAAACTGCGCTGATAACGAGCGGTCACGCGTGGTAACGGTCCAGCCGTCCTTCGCATTTAGGCGGGTAGCGGCCTTACCGATATTCACCATTGGCTCGACCGTAAAAAACATCCCCTCTTTCAAAGTGACGCCCTGCCCCTTTTTACCATAATGCATAATATTAGGCGCTGTATGAAACTCTTGGCCAAGACCATGCCCGCAATAATCGCGCACTACGCTATAGCCTGAAGCCTCGACGAAGCTTTGAATTGCATGACCAATATCACCTGTGGTGGCGCCAGGCTTTACTTGGCGAATACCGCGCATCATCGCATCGTAGGTAATTTCGGTCACACGCTTTACCTTTAAGTTAGGCTCGCCTGCCCAAAACATACGACTCGTATCGCCATGCCAGCCATCAACAATAACAGTAACATCAATATTCACTGCATCGCCATTTTTCAGCGCCCTATCTTCAGGAATACCGTGACACACCACATGATTAACTGAGGTACAGACGGATTTAGGGAACCCCTTATAATTAAGCGGCGCAGGGATAGCCCCCGCATCAGTTATCATCTGATGACAAATATCGTTAATTTTCAGCGTAGTAACCCCAGGCTTTACTACATCGGACATCGCATCCAGCACTTCAGCTGCTAGGCGACCGGCTTTACGCATGCCTTCATAGGCCTCGGGCGGGTGTATTATAATGGGACGAGTATCAAACATTGCATTCGCTTTAGTTAAGTTTTACGTTGCTTAAACTGTAAGCAAAACCACTCGCAACTGCAACAAACAAAGGTACGAATACCATGGTAAATGCCGCAATAATTATCATTGGTAACGAAATTCTATCAGGCCGAACCAAAGAAGCGAACATGCTATGGCTTAGTGGCGAGCTAAAAGCCATGGGCATTACCCTTAGTGAATGCGCCATCGTGCGCGACGATGAGGCGGCGATAATCGCCACCGTCAACCGCTTACGCCCCATAAACGACTATGTATTTACCTCTGGCGGCATTGGCCCCACACACGATGACATCACTTCAGAGACTATCGCAAAAGCCTTTAGCACACAGCTATACACTCACCCCGAAGCCGAGAAGAGTTTGCGCGACTATTACGAGCCAGAGCAACAAACTGATGCCCGCATGAAAATGGCGAGAGTGCCGCAGGGTGCTGGCCTTATTCCCAACCCCGTCAGCGCCGCACCCGGCTTTATTATTGAGAATGTTTATGTAATGGCAGGTGTTCCGCGTATTTTTCAAGCCATGGTACAGCAGGTGAAACCTATGCTAACAGGCGGCGAAATTGCACAAACCATAAGCATCACCGCTTTTGCACGCGAGGGCGATATTGCCTCACCCCTAGCCGAATTGCAAAAACAATTCCCCACCATTGAAATAGGCAGCTACCCGTTTTTAAAAGCAGAACGCTTTGGTGCGCAGTTAGTCTTTACAGGCACGGCACCAGATACGCTAATGCAGGCACAAAAGGCCTGCATTGCAATGTTAGATAAAATGAAAACCACTTATACGCTAAACGATTAACGCCAGATAATTAGAAGAGGAATTTAATTCCCGCCTCAAGATTATGCGAATCATAGCCCAATTCATAAGTGCCACCACCAACTAAACCAAACTCCGCATCCGAAGCGTTAAGGTAACGGTAACCAGCGCTAAGCTCGGTAAAAGGCATATTGCTTGGAACATAGCCCAAGCCAGCCATTAGGTTCCATGCGAACACATTGTCCGAATCGCCGCCGGGTATTGCTGCGCTTGCGTTTTTCAATTGAATGTCAGCCACACCAACACCAACACCTACGTAAGGGCGCCATTCTGGCATACTGGTTGCTGCATCGTAAAATACGTTAAACATGGCTGCGTTAACACGAATGTCACCTTGACCCGCCGCGCCGCCTGCAGGAGTACCAAAGCCGCTGATATCAGCGCGCTGATGATGCCACTCAACCGCGAGACGCATATTGCTCCACTCGCCTGATGTCGCAGGAATACGGTAACCAATTTCCGCACCATAACCATAACCAGTATCTTGGTCGATATTGGTGATAGAGTTATTACCATCAACATCCTCTTGACCAACAAAAGCCATCGCGCCATGGAGACCTATATACCAGTTAGGCCATACAGGCTTTGCGTCAGCCGCCGAAGCAGCACAAATTAAAATAGAAGCAGATAAGAGTGAGGCGGTGAGTTTTTTCACGGCTAATCCCCTGAGTTGTTATTTTTATCAGGCTAGCAGGATTGTCACAGCAGGCAATCAAAAGAACAAAGATTTAATATAAACGCTTGTAGCGAGCGCAGAACTTTGTAAAAAGGCAACAGGTTGCTCGCGTGGCGGAATTGGTAGACGCTGCAGACTTAAAATCTGTTGTCCATTAGGGCGTGTCGGTTCGAGTCCGACCGCGAGCACCAACCTCACTTTTTACCAATCACCGCCGATTGGCATAAGGCTCTTTACCTAAGTCGCGCTTCCACTTCACCTTTTTGTTTTTTCATCTTATCCAAGAATGTAGCGCTTACTTCATCGCCGTTGAGGTAATTAATATTTTCACGCGCCTCTGCTTTTATTTTTTTAAATGGAATATCTGCATAAACCCAATTTCGCGATTACTAGCAGCCATTGCGCCTTCAGGTAGTTTTGAAGTTTTTGCGTTATAGCCTTTCCCTTGGGCGCGGCTATGCTATAACCATTGCAAAATGCACCGAGATATAATGAAAAATATTCTATTATTTATTGCCGCACTTAGCCTGCTAACCGCTTGTGGAAAATACGAAAGCCAAGATCCGCTCGTGGCTGAAATGAAAATGCGTGGCGGCCATTTCATGCAAATTGCCGAACGGATGGAAGCCGCTGAAGAATTGATGGTTGAAGGCCAAGGCCTCATTCTACAAGGCCGTAAAGAAGTGGCACAAGGGCAAAATCTTTTGGCCGATGGCGAGAACCATCAAAAGCAAGGCAATGGTATGTTCCAACAAGGCGAGCGTATGAAATACGAAGCCGAGCTAAAATACCGCCAAGTCAATGCTCAAGGCTTTTAGGCCGAGCTTACCCTCAAATTTTACTGGACATGTTTAGCGATAAAACCGCCCATCATACGCCCTGCATCCTCACAAGCCTCGCTCGATAAATGCCAAACATCTTCTGGCTTGCCTTCAGGGTCGGCCTCGCGAACTGTCTCTAGCCCATCCGTATCGCCACCATAATGAATATTATCATTCTC
>JALZUV010000015.1 GCA_023301245.1 Rickettsiales bacterium | reverse complement strand
AAAGCGGCGGATTAATTATTCACTCACCAGCTCGTCCATCATTGAGGGGCCGTGGGTGTGAACGCGGTTTTTATCGCCGCATATTAGGGGGTGCCAGTCGGGTAGATTATGGCCATTTTCTACTAACTTATAACCGCAAGTGCGGGGCAACCAATAAAGTTCGCTAATGTTTTGCGGCGTTACTTTAACGCAATTATCGACATTCTTCTGACGATTTTGATAATCTTTACATGAATGGGAATTAAGGCATAAATAACTACAAGCAGTGTTCGTAAGCGTTAATTCGCCAGTATCTTCATCCTCTTCGGTCACTTGGCAGCAGAGGCCACAACCATCGCACAAGCTTTCCCATTCCTGCTCGGACATTTCTAACATTGGCTTTTTAAGAAATTCTGGCTGAGTCATTTTACGATAAGAACTGTTCGATAAGTAATAATGATTTAGCAACGGATTGCTGACGAACCTCAGTGCGGTTTCCTGTAAATTCAAAATGGTGCGCCACTGCCTCTTCTCCCGCAGCACATAGGCCAATATAAACCGTGCCAACTGGTTTATTGGGCGTGCCGCCTTCAGGCCCTGCGATGCCCGTTACAGAAATAGCGAGCTGAGAATTTGAATTAGCCAAGGCGCCTTCCGCCATGGCAATCGCCACTTTATCGCTTACCGCGCCATTGGTTTTAATGAGCGTGTTTGCAACGCCAAGCTGTTCGTGTTTTGCCTCGTTCGAATAGGTGATAAATCCTCTATCAAATACAGCAGATGCGCCAGAAATTGCGGTGATTGCCTCGGCAAGCATTCCGCCTGTGCAAGATTCAGCCGTAGTAAGCTTTATATTCTTGTCGCGTAACAGTTTCACAATTTGGGTGATATTCATAAATAAGTAATCGCTACATATAAAAACAGCGCAATTGCAAATGCCAGCAATCCGTAAAGCGCTGCCAGAATATCATCCAGCATAATGCCAAAACCACCTTTAATATTTTCATCGGCGAGTGAGACAGGCCAAGGTTTGGCAATATCAAATAAACGAAATAAAACGAATGCTAAAAAAAACATCATAGCATCTAGCGGGAAATAAGAACCGATTATTGCGAGTAAAAGCCATATACCTGCCACCTCATCAATCACCACTTCTTTAGGGTCTTGGCGGCCAGTTTTGCGAACATATAGTTCTGACACCCACCAACCGATAAAGAAGCAAATAACGCTAGCAATCAACAAGGCTTGTGCGCCGAAATAATGATTAATTATCCACGCATAAGGCAGCGCCATTAACGACCCTACCGTGCCCGGTGCTTTAGGCGAAAGGCCGCAATGCCCCCACGTGCAAAGCCAATAAACAGGGTGCCATAACGAGTAAGATTGCGAAGATTTCATCAATTAAAATTCATTTATGTCAGTAATGCATTATAGAAAAACAGCAGCACTACCACGCCAATAAAGGCATAAAAACCAGATATTATATCGTCAAACATCGCGCCAAATGCCCCGCCTGCTTTTTCTTCGATAATATCGATAGGCCATATTTTAATGCCATCAAAAATGCGGAAAGCAAAGAAGGCGGCAATATAAACCTTAGTCTCGGCGACATAACCAAAATTATGTAGCAGCACTAAAGTTATCCAAATTCCAGCAATTTCATCCACCACAATCTCGTCAGGACCACCGCCTGTTTTTAGGTAAGAGCTTGATGCGATTAAGCCAATAAAAAATACTACGATGGCAGCAATTAATAATACCGTATCGTTCCAATAATGGCGAATTGCAATGGCTGATATCAGCCCTATGAGCGTTGCAATTGAAGTACCTAAATGCGGAATACGGCCAATGTAAAAACAGCTCGCAATCCAATGTAATGGGTTCATTATAATGTTACCGTTGCTGTCGCCTGCGCTGCCAGCCCTTGCTTGCGACCTGTAAAACCAAGGCCATCAGTTGTCGTTGCTTTGACACTAACATGGTTAAGTTCAATGTCTAATATCTGCGCAATGCGCGCTCGCATTTTTTCACGATGCGGCGATAGTTTCGGCATTTGTGCAATAATGGTCACATCGACGTGGTTTAAACTTCCGCCTTGTTCTCTCATCAATCGTGCGGCTTCGGCCAAAAACATGGCGCTATCAGCATCTTTCCATTGCGGGTTATCTGGCGAGAAATGATGGCCAATATCGCCTGCGCCAATCGTGCCTAATATGGCATCGGTGATAGCGTGCAATCCCACATCGCCATCGGAATGGCCTTCTATTGCCATTTCACATTCCACGGCCACACCGCAAATTTTGATGGTTTTATCATCGCCCGCATGGGCAATAAAAGCGTGAACATCAAACCCATTACCGACGCGAATATCTAACATTGATGGCAAATCCTCTTCGGTGGTAATTTTAATATTGGCTTTATCGCCCTTCACAAACGCCACTTTAATGCCTGCTTGTTCGGCGAGCATTGCATCGTCTGTTACTTCCGTCACCGCTTCACGGTGTAATTTTAGGATGGTTTTATAATCGAAAGCCTGCGGGGTTTGTGCGGCAAACAACTCATTACGGTCAAGCGTGTGTCCGTCAGCATGTTTGATAGTACTGGTCACGGGCATAACAGGTATGGCGGCCATAGCATCGGCTTCAATCATACGGGTAATTAGCTCGGCGCTTATATAGGGTCGCGCCGCATCGTGAATGAGAACCTTATCAATATTATTCAATGATTCCAGCCCGTTAGAAACAGATTCTTGACGAGTGTCACCCCCCAAAACCGCTGTCACATTATCAAAACCTGCTAAGATTGGCGCTAAATAATCCGCATGGTCAGCATGATATACCACGATAATCTCATCCAGTTTTGGGTGTGCAGCAAAGGCGGCTAGCGTGTGGTGTAAAATGGGTTTTCCGTGCAAATGGCGGTAGGGTTTGGGCAAGCCCTCGCCCATGCGGCTGCCAGTTCCTCCGGCGACGATAATAGCAGCAATTGCACTCATAGCGCTTTTATAGTATAGAAGCGCCTATTATGGCAATTAACATTGGTAAAATTCAAATAGATAATCCGGTTATGCTCGCTCCGATGACGGGCGTGTCTGATTTACCGTTCCGTAAACTTGTACGCAAATTTGGTTGCGGCATGGTAGTGAGCGAGATGATAGCCTCGCGCGCGATGATTATGCAAACCCGCAATACCATGCGTATGGCGCAGCATGATGATGGCGCTTCGCCCAAAGTAGTACAGCTTGCAGGCTGCGACCCAGC
>JALZUV010000014.1 GCA_023301245.1 Rickettsiales bacterium | reverse complement strand
TACTTTATCCACCTCCAGCTTAGAGGCATTAAAATATGACCGCGATAGGTTTGTGGCCTTCGCCTTTGCTTCATCGGATATGCTAATTGAGCTTAATGACGAACATCTTGTAACCTATATTGATGGCGCGACACGCGGATTTTTGGGCGAAGATGCAGAGCATTTTCTCAACCACTCTTTCATCGATTTTCTCGCCCCAGACCAAGAAGCTAGCTGGGAAGAGTTACTAAAGAGCATTGAAGTATCAGGCCGTGCACAACAACGCAAAATGTTCCTGCATAGCCGCCTATTTGATAAATTGCCCGTCGTAGTTTCAGGCGTAACCTTGCCCAAATACGATAGCGCGCTCTACCTAAGCTTCACTATTTTGAAAGAAGAAATGCAAGCGAGCGATATTACCACGCGTGATACGCAAACAGGTTTGCTAAATAAAGAAACCTTCGCCAAACGCGCTGCCGAACGCATGCGCGAATTGGTTGAATCGGGTCAGCAGGTGAAAATGTCGCTACTCGACCTACCAAATTTGGAAGAGTTTCTTGATGCACTAGCACCTGAACAAGCCAAACAACTAGGCAAAGATATTGCAGATTATATCCGCAAGCAATCGGTCGATAATGATATGGCTGGGCGCATTGATGTCGATAAATTCAGTTTTGTGCATGTAGATTCTATTGAGGAATCAACCGTGGTAAACGACGTACAAGCGCTGATTGCACGACTCGACCCCAGCATGCAAAATTTCAAAGCCCGCATGTCGAGTTTAGATGGCGATGCAGGCGGGCTAAATGATGAAGATTCGGCTCGGGCAATTTTCTACACACTGGGTCGTTTTTCAGAAAATAATGAAAATTTCAGCTTTGATAGCATTCAGCAAAGCTATGATAGTTTACTCGAAGAAACGGTCACTAATATTACCCAATTTAAATCGACTGTGGAGGATGATTCTTTCAACCTCGCCTATCAACCAATTGTCGATTTACGTAGTGGGGTTATTCATCATTACGAAGCGTTAGTGCGCTTAAAGAAACCTGAAGATAGCGCCTTTAGCAACCCATTTGAATTTGTCACTTTTGGCGAGCGCACAGGACTTATTGGCGAGTTTGACTTAGCCATGAGCCGCCGTGCATTAGAAACCCTAGACCGCAGCCACGAAAAAGGCAAATGGCCACAAATTGCCATTAACCTATCGGGCAAATCGCTATCGTCAAAATTCTTCATGGATACATTTATTGCCCTAATGGGGAAGTTCCCCCATGTGCGAAAACAGCTGATTATTGAGGTGACTGAATCGGCTAAAATTTCCGATATGGAACTGGCGAATAACTTCCTGCAAGAACTGCGTATGGGTGGCCATACTTGCTGCCTCGATGATTTTGGTGTGGCTGAATCATCGTTCGATTACTTACGCCATTTGCATGTCGATTACGTGAAAATTGATGGCAGCTATGTGCGCGATAATTTAACCACCACGCGTGGCCGCCATTTACTGCGTGCCATGGTGGGCATGTGCCGCAACCTTGGCATGACCACCATCGGCGAGATGGTGGAAGATGAAAAGACCGCGCAAATTCTGTGGGAAAGCGGTGTGCATTACGGCCAAGGCTGGCTATTTGGCAAACCTGATGAAGAAGAAAACACCCTAGAAGGCTGGAACAAAAAATGCGATGAGTTCAAAGGATTGCTCAGCAGCAACAACGCAGATGATGGCAAAGAGTGGCTTCCAAATAAAAAGGAAGGTTAGCAAGGCCTTGCATTTACTTAACCACCGCCCTATCTATGCCTTACAAAAATAGTAAGGTATCAACATGTTCATTCAAACGGAAACCACCCCAAACCCACAAACGCTAAAATTTCTTCCTGGCAAGGAAGTGATGGCGCAAGGCGCGACAGCCTTTTTTACCCGTAAAGAAGAAGCGGAAAAAAAGTCGGAACTTGCGGGTAGTATGTTTGAAGTAGAAGGCATTAACGCTATCTTTTTTGGCCATGACTTTGTCAGTGTCACCAAAAGTGAAACGGTAGAATGGGATGCGCTAAAGGCGCCAATTCTTAGCCGCATTATGGATCATTTCGTGGCAGGAAAGCCTGTAATGAAAGGCGAAGAAGTTGCCAATAAAGGCGGCTCGGACGAAGCCGATTCGGACATTGCACGCACCATTAAAGAACTTATCGAAACTCGCGTACGCCCTGCCGTAGCGCAAGATGGTGGCGACATCGTATTCAAAGGCTTCGAAGAAGATACTGGCACGGTAAAATTAGAGCTTCATGGCTCATGTTCAGGTTGCCCCAGCAGCACTATTACGCTGAAAGATGGTATCGAAAATATGCTAAAACATTATGTACCCGAAGTACAAACGGTTGAAGCAGTAGC
Source organism: Rickettsiales bacterium (assembly GCA_023301245.1). Taxonomy (GTDB): domain Bacteria; phylum Pseudomonadota; class Alphaproteobacteria; order Rickettsiales; family JALZUV01; genus JALZUV01. The sequence continues at coordinate 2,768 of JALZUV010000014.1, read as the reverse complement.
AGAGTAAAACTCTAGCGATTACGCTTATTATTACGGTTACGCCGTTGCAATGACAGCCTGCCATCGCGAATACAATATTCATTATCATGATGGAGGAGCGTTATGACTTGCTCGCCCAATGACACGCTACGTGCACGCCCATAAAAGCGCTTACGGTCAGCAGGCTTCAAGATAACTTGCTTGGTCTCACCATAATAATCGACGCTAATAGTTTCCGCTTTATCGCTGCAATTAACCACCTGCAAAGCATGGGCAGAGGTGGCAAAAAACAGAGCCGCAAGAATGATGAAATATTTCATATTATCCACTAAAACGGCAGTTTCATACCGCCTGTGGCATCAGACATCGCATCGGCGTTTAGAGCATCGGCCTTAGCTTTTGCATCGTTAAATGCCGCGATAATCATATCTTCTAACATCTCTTTTTCTTCCTTATCGACGAGGCTTTCGTCAATCGAGATAGATTTCATATCATGCTTGCCTGAAAGGGTAACCTTCACAGCGCCGCCGCCTGATGTTCCTTCAACTTCTTGTTGTACCAGCTCGGCTTGCATCACTTCCATTTTCGCTTGCATTTGCTGCGCTTGTTTTAGCATTTTTTGAATATTCATGAGGTTACGCTCCTAGTTTAAGTTCTTTAATTTCGCTGCCTTCAAAGGCGGTTAATACTTCTTGCACAAGCGGATGATTGCGCAATTTTGCTTCTTTCGCTTCTTGAATTTGTTCGGCTTGGGCGCGCAAACTTGGCGCACCTTGGGCTTGGCTGGTGGCGACAATCCATGTATCGCCGCTCCATTCATTTAATTTCGCGGCAATATCGGCGGGCACATCGCGGCCAACCGATTCATCGAAATTCAATTCAATTTTACCTTGGCTAAAGCTAACGAGGCTCGCTTCGGTAAAGAGATGATGGGCAAGCATGGCTTCTTTCTTGCGTTTGAATAAATCGACCACCGCTACGAAGCTGCCAAAATCTTGACTACGTTGCGCATCTTCCAATGCGTTTTCATTCACGGCAACAGGGGCAGCAGCGGCGGCCACAGGCGCAGGAGAACCTGCTGCGGAAGGTGCTGCGGCAGCAGGCGCATTTGAGGCTTCCGCTTTCAGCTTTTTAAGCAGTTGCGTCGGGTCGGGCAAATCAGATAAATGCGCAAGGCGGATGATTATCATTTCTGCCGCAGCGAGTGCATTGCTGACTTGCGCCACCTCTTGCATACCTTTGGCCAGCACTTGCCAGCTACGGGTTAAAATGCCAAGGCTTAGCTTACTGCTTAACTCTTTTAAGCTCGCATAACCGGGGGTAATTTCGGCACCTTCAGGCTGCGTATTAGTTTTGATAAGGGTTAGTTCATGCACGCGCTCTAGTAATTCTTGCAGAATCATCGAGGGGTCGTTACCGCCCGCATATTGTTCGCGCAGCACGGTAAGCGCATCGCTCACTTGCCCTTCGTACAGATAACCCAGCAAATCAACCGTGCGGGTCTTATCAGCCATGCCGAGCATCTGCGCGACCTTGCCTTGTTCGATGATGGTTTTTCCATCGCTTTCTTCACCCAGCGCAATGGCTTGGTCGAGCATCGAAAGCGCATCGCGCACAGAACCTTCAGCCGCACCGGCCAGTAATTTCAGCTCATCTTCTTGCACGGTTACTTGTTCTTTTTCGCAAATTTTCGCCAGATGCGCGCTCAGTTCAGGCACATCCACACGGCGTAAATCAAACTTCTGACAGCGCGAAAGAATAGTGATGGGAATTTTACGCAGCTCGGTGGTGGCAAAAATAAACTTCACATGTTCAGGCGGCTCTTCCAATGTTTTCAGCAACGCGTTAAACGCGTTTTTCGAAAGCATGTGCACCTCATCAATAATATAAACTTTAGTGCGCGCTTGGCCGGGCGCATAGTGAATATTATCAATGATATTATCGCGGATATTATCAACACCAGTGCTGCTGGCCGCATCCATTTCAATCACATCAATATGGCGATCTTCGGTAATGGCCACACAATTTTCGCACAGATCGCACGGGCTGATGGTTGCCCCACCCTTGCCATCAGCGCCCACGCAGTTAAGCGCCTTGGCGATAATACGCGCAGTGGTGGTTTTACCAATCCCGCGGATACCATGCAGCAAAAATGCATGGGCCACACGGTTGCGTTCAATAGCATTGGACAGCGTTCTTACCAACACATCCTGACCAATTAACGTATCAAAATTAGTTGGGCGATATTTACGAGCGAGTACGCGATATTCCATAAGATGATTTTCAGTCGTCAGTTATTAGGCGTCAGTTTTTATTCTTGTAACTGGCAACTGACAACTGACGACTGGCAACTGCATTTAGAAAAAGGCCGGCAGCGACCCGAGATGTATTTCGCTATGGCTGCTACTTCTCAGTCCTGACCAGATTCACGGACATTCCGCCCGCTGACCGACCCAACGAGAATGTAGCGCCAGATTGCCATCAACTCAAGGGCTTTAACGCGTTATTTTTGAACGAAGATAATAGATTCAACATTCCCTGTATAATTTGAGGTTTTTGCTAGATTTCAGGCATGATTACTTCTAGTATGCGAGCATATAAAATAAGAAGAATAACATACGGGTAATTTACATGACACAAGCTGCTGAAAACGCTCCTAAGAGCGAAGAGTATGGTGCCGATTCGATTAAGGTTCTCAAAGGGCTAGAAGCGGTTCGCAAACGTCCTGGTATGTATATTGGCGATACAGACGATGGCTCTGGCCTTCACCACATGGTTTATGAAGTTGT
>JALZUV010000013.1 GCA_023301245.1 Rickettsiales bacterium | reverse complement strand
TCCGTCGGAATTTGCTCGCCAGCAATGATAGACTCGCACATTTTTGCCGCAAAGAAACTAGCCTGCATGTGAATATGATTCACGTTTTTGGAGAAGCTCTCTTGCGTGGCGAAATAGCCCTTGAACATTACCACGCCACTATCGAGCTTTTCGGTTAAACGCTGCAGGATTACGCCCGTTACAGGGTTTTTATTATAGACTTCCCAGAAGCCTGGAGGCGAACCACGGTAGCTTTGTTCATCGCCATGATGGAACGACCAAATGCCATATTTAGGCACGTTCAAAATTTCGCCATGCAGAATGTTAAAGGCAAAGCGAAGTACGAAATCGAGTTTATAATCGTTCAGTTTTTCAATATCATCTTGTTCAAAAACATCGCGCCATTTACCTTTCTTGATAGTCTTGCACAGCATCTCATCAGCGCTTGAAAATAGCGAGCTAGCATCGCGTTTTTGATAGGCCGCACCACGGCGCTTCACCCAAAAACGATTGTAAATTTTAAACGGTAATTGCGTTAGTTGCTTAAGGTGCGAAACCGTCTCTTGCGCCCCCTGCTCGTCTGGCTTAATAAGCAGCACCAGTTCGGCATTTTGAGTTTGCACGATTTTCTCAATCGCCTCCAGCTGCCAACGAAATAGGTAGGCACTGTTACACATTACAGCAAATCGTAGAGGTTTATTCATATCTTACGCATAACAAGCGCCCGCAATACTTGCAAACTGATTCACCTTCTATAGGTTGCGCTCATATCATTATTTTAGGAATTACGTCTGTGTCACCTCAACCTTTCTTCAAAAACTACAAACTTGAAATTTTAACGGGTTTAACCGTAGCGCTCGCGCTGGTACCTGAAGCTGTCGCCTTTGCGTTCATCGCAGGGGTTGAACCTCTGGTAGGTTTATATGCTGCATTTATGGTGGGCTTAATTACCTCTATCTTTGGTGGCCGCCCTGGAATGATTTCAGGCGCAACAGGCGCATTAGCCGTTGTAATGGTAAGCTTGGTGGCCGCGCACGGGGTGCAATATCTATTCGCCACCGTCGTGCTGATGGGAATATTGCAATTTACCGCAGGGGTGTTCCGCCTTGGTAAATTTATTCGCATGGTGCCGCACCCTGTAATGCTTGGCTTTGTAAACGGCCTCGCAATTGTGATTTTCCTTGCGCAGCTAGGGCAGTTTAAAGCACCTGATGCTGAAGGCGTAATGACATGGATGAATAATGAAGCCCTCCTTATTATGGGCGGCGTTATTGCTTTAACCATGGCCGTTATTTACGCTCTTCCTAAAATTACCACGAAGTTCCCTGCCCCTTTAGCGGGTATTGGTATTGCGACAGCCGTGGTGATTTTCTTTAATATCGACACACGCACCGTTGGCGACTTAGCCAGTATTTCAGGCGGGCTGCCTGACTTTGCAATTCCGAGCGTCCCGCTAACCTTAGAGACATTATTTATTATTCTGCCTTACGCCATCATACTCGCAGGCATCGGCCTGATTGAGTCGCTGCTGACCCTAACCCTTATCGATGAAATGACCGAAACGCGTGGCCGTAACAGCCGCGAATGTATGGCACAAGGTGGCGCAAATATCGTTACAGGCTTCTTCGGTGGTATGGGTGGTTGCGCGATGATTGGCCAATCGATGATTAACATTAACTCTGGCGCACGTGGCCGCTTATCAGGCGTTGCCGCAGCGTTATTTTTGCTCTGCTTTATCCTCTTCGCATCACATTGGATTGAGATGATACCTGTTGCCGCACTTATTGGTGTAATGTTCATCGTCGTGATTGCCACGTTTGAATGGTCGTCGCTTCGTATCATGCATAAAATCCCTAAATCAGATGCATTCGTGCTGATACTCGTATCAGCGGTAACCGTATTCACTGATCTGGCCATTGCGGTCGTGGTAGGTGTAATTGTATCGGCGCTCGTCTTCGCGTGGGAATCGGCTAGCAGCATTTATGTTGAAGTGCAGAAGGAAACTAAGAAGGAAAAAGTTTACGTGCTGCACGGACAATTATTCTTCGCATCGGTTAGCAAGTTCCGCCGCCTTTTCCGTCCGCATAAAGACCCTGCTGATGTCGTCATTGATTTCAAACATTCACGCGTATGGGATCACTCGGCTATTGAGGTAATTGACAGCATCGCGCAAAGCTACATGAAGCACGGCACACAGCTGCACCTAAGGCACCTAAGCCCCGATTGCCGCTTACTGTTGAAGAAGGCTGGCCATTTGATTGAACAAGATGATGGTGGCGATCCGAACTACCGTGTGGTGGTCGACTACAGCGAGCACCCGCGTGAAGATTTGGTTGCCTAGCTTTTCTGGTAGCCTATCCAATATTCTTCAATTTGCCAAAATGGCTTATTACCGTTGAGCGCTTTGAGGGTCTCTATCGTCTCTAGATATTCTTCTTTAGAAAATTCTGTCCAATTAAGCTCGCCCAGCTGCTTGTTATCAAACTTTTTAGCCAATGCTTTCAACAAAACTGCATCAATCGGCGGGTGTAAAATAGCAGATATCGGCGAGCTTGGCTCAACCATTACAATCATCGACTTTAAATAGACATTCACCAGCTTTGCGGCACGACCGTAGCTAAATTTGCATTCATGCTTTTGGGCTAAATGCTTTGCAACCGCCTCACACCATTGGTTATGCAGCATGCTTAAGGCTTCAACATCGTCAAATCCGTCGGGGATATTTTTGCAAAACTGCAAAAGGCCACTATATTTCAGAGCACATTTAAGGTTTTCAACCGTGGCATTTGTAATCCCACGAGATGATGCACGCCCTGCCGCCCAAGCAGCAAAATTATGTCGATGTTCGAATATAGTATAAGTCACGCTAAAGCTGACTAGTTAAACTAGTCGTTTGCTTCAATCTCATCGTCGCCGAAAGACATGTCAGTTGGCTCTTCGCCAATCATCGCGCTTTCTTCTAGTTCAGCTTCCATTTCATCGGTCATCTCAATAGCTTCTACTTCCTCAGCAGGCGCTTCAAGTTCGTCCGCTGTTGGAGGAGGTGCAACACCTTCGATAACATCAGGGCGTTGAAAGCGGCTATAGCTTTCGATAATTTCTTCTTTAAGCGGTTCAAAATCAACGGTTTTACCAGCGATTTCACGCAAGGATACTACGGCATCTTTATCGTTATCACGGTCAATGGTGATAGGATTACCTGACGAAATTTGCTTCGCACGACGTGCGGCAATCGCCAGTAATTCAAAACGGTTAGGGATGTTTTCAATGCAATCTTCAACAGTTACGCGAGCCATGATGTAGTTTCCTCTTTATCTTTGGGGCTAGAAGGCGCTATAGTTAACGCCCGCAACCCCTAAACACAAGCGAAATTCATGGCCGAAGTCACTAACTTACAAGAAAAAAACGATAAACGCCTTAAAAAGCCCGATTGGATCCGCGTAAAAGCCCCCGTATCAAAGGGCTATAAGGAAACCCGCGACCTTATGCGTAAGCAAAGCTTACACACTGTGTGCGAGGAAGCCGCCTGCCCTAATATCGGCGAATGCTGGGAAAAGAAACACGCGACCATTATGATTATGGGCGACACTTGCACCCGTGCCTGCGCTTTTTGTAACGTAAAAACAGGCCGCCCCAACATGTTAGATGTGATGGAGCCTGATAATACCGCCATCGCCGTGAAGGAGATGGATTTGCATCATGTGGTCATCACCAGCGTTGACCGCGACGACCTGCCTGACGGGGGCGCGGAACATTTCGCCAAAACCATTGAGCGCACGCGCGAAGTAGCAACAAAAACCACCATTGAGGTTCTAACACCTGACTTCTTCCGCAGCGCTGAAGGCTCGCTAGAGCGCGTGCTTGCCGCCAAGCCTGATGTGTTTAACCATAATATTGAAACCGTGCCGCGCCTCTATAAAAAAATCCGCCCAAGTGCGCGCTATTTCCACTCGCTTTACATTCTAAAGCGTAGCAAAGTAATTGACCCGATGATGTTCACCAAATCTGGCCTAATGGTTGGCCTTGGCGAAGGTAAAGAGGAAGTGCTGCAAGTAATGGACGACCTACGCGCCGCCGATGTAGATTTTATCACCATCGGTCAGTACCTACAGCCAACCCCACGCCACGCGGCAGTAGAACGCTTCGTAACCCCCGACGAGTTCAAAATGTACGAACGCATGGCCCGTGCCAAAGGCTTCCTAATGGTAAGCAGCACGCCGCTCACGCGCAGCAGCTACCACGCAGGCGATGATTTCAAGAAACTGCAGGCTGCTCGGAATGAGGCATAAAACAAAAATATTTTGGCTAATAATTACGACAATATATTTAATATCAATTTTAATAGTTTATCCTGACTTGATGTATTTTCTAAAGTTAAAAGAGGGTAGTTATGAGGCGGGCACAGGATTTCTAAACTTCTATAAGAATTTACCTGCAAATTCTTTAGGCGATTTTTTAGCTGGCAGCTTCACTCCAGTAGCACTTCTATGGCTCATACTAGGTTATTTCCTGCAGGCTCAAGAGCTTGGGCAAGCAGTAAAATCACAGCAAGAATTAACTAAACAGCAGGCAACTCAATCTCGCCTTATGCTCTATCAGCACTCTGAAAAGGGCTTAATTACAATGCTAAGAGCAATATCAAGAGACAGGCAGAGCCCTTTTAAATCTATTCAAGATATCTTTTTAGATGATGAGTTTTTGAGTGAATTTAGAAATTTAATTACTGGGTTGTTAAACAAACAATCCAACAACATAAACTTCAAAATCAAAATGGAAGGCTTTACGTGGGAGCGCTTTCAGAAGTACGATTCGAGATTGGAAAATATATATGTTCAACTGGGAACCGAAAACCATCATATAATGAATGATATTTTTGATGAAATATACAATAGGGATTGGGTAATTACCCTTATTGACAAAGATGGCAAAGTATTAGGAATTAAACATGCCTAACCTAACCCACTCTGAAAAAACGAAATTTACTCCTGAGCAGATTTATGCGCTGGTGGCGGATGTGGCTTCTTATCCGCAATTTTTGCCTTGGTGTAAGGGTGCGCGCATATTGAAGCAGGAATCGGATACGGTGTTTGTGGCCGAGTTGGTGATTGGCTTTAAGGGGGTTTCGGAACGGTATAAATCGCGCGTTACGTTGACTCCCCATTCGGCCATTCGGGCGGAGATGGTTGAGGGGCCGTTTCATCATTTGGTGAATGATTGGCAGTTTGTGCCGCAGGATGATGGCAAAACGCGAATTGAGCTGGAGCTGGATTTTGCCTTTAGCAGCAAACTGCTTGATAGCATGATTGGCGGGCTATTTGGCCGCGCATCGGAAAAGATGATTTCCGCCTTTCGCACCCGCGCGGCAGAATTATATTCGTAAATATAGGCTTAGAAAGCTTCAACCTTATTGTCACCCCGTCGAAGGACGGGGTTCTATCGGCATGGGCGCTTGTGGAAAGCACCCCGTCGCTCGACGGGGAGACACTCCTAATTTTCTAGTGAAGGTGCTTTTGTTCAATCGCTTTATATTCGTTAGCGAGCGTGAACTCATCTTCGGTAATACCAAGCTCTAGGCAGATATCTTTTGCCAATTGAAGCGATTCTTCTTCGAGCAGGCCATGGGCTTGCGCGAATTGTGCGAGCTTATATTTTTGTACCAGCGCATCGGAGGCGCTTGTTTCTTCTAGCTTATTAAGTGTCGCTGTCAGCTTACGGTTTGAAATAACCGCGCTTTTTTCCGAACCCATAAGGTTGTGGAGTCGAAGTGCGCATTTTACCGTTTCTTGGTGGTGCATTTGTAGGTGATTTAAAATCTGCATAACTTAACCTCTTTTATTATTCTTGGTTAGGATAACTACTGTTAGTTAAAATATGCTTAATTTCCCAGACTTAGGCAACTAAATAATCATCCGTTGTAATAATTCCGTGAGGATTCAATAAACTTTCACCCTCATGAGTGTAGATGACAATGCCATTTTGCTGGCAACGCCCAGCGATAAGTGTATCAACGGCGCGGCGTGCAGTGCTATCTAAACCCACCATAGGCCTATCTAACAGCCAAATGAGCGATGGGTTGGTCACCAGTGGCGTTACATAAATGCGCTGTTGCTGGCCATAAGTAAGCGCAGCAACCTTTTCATCTGCCAGAGCGCTTAAGCCAAAATAGCCTAATGCGGCATCTACAAGCTCAGGTGCGCCTTTTTGTGCTAGACGTTCCACTTGTTTGCGTACCGTTAGGCGTGGCTTTAGATCAGCATCGCGGCGCTGCGGCAAATGCAGAACATCGTTAAAAAACTCACTATCGCCACGGGTTTCTTCATGCGCGAAGCTAATGCGGCCTGTTTCTACGGGGCATTTACCCGCTATCATCTCAAGCAACCAGCTTTTGCCGCTGCCATTAACGCCTTCAACACGCAACAAGCTGCCCGGCAGCAATGAAATACCGAAATCGGTAAATAAAGTGACACCGCCTGATTGACGCTCAATGTTCTGAATTGTAAGCATAGGGGATGATTCATTATATGCTCATGCTACTTATTGCAATGGTTCCGTTACAGGCGGCGGCACAATTATCTGATATTGAGCTAGAAAACCTCACCATTATGGCCGATAGAGCGCTCGCCGTGCCGCTATCAAAACTAGCCAGCGACTATAGCCGCGACAATGATATGACCATTACCGTGGCCTTCGCCCCTAGTTTTGAACAAACATTGGCAATTCAAGAGGGTGAATCAGTCGATTTATTTATTTCGGCGCATCCAAAGTCGCTTCAGCATTTAAAGCAACGCGGGTTATTTGATGTTTCATCGCTAAAACCTGTCGTAAGGGCAAACCTTTCACTTATTTATACAGGCGATGAAGCGGCTTTTGAAGTGAAGGACGAGTTTTTAAAGATATTAAAGCAACCTGCCGATTTTATCGCTATTGCCAGCCCTGCTGCTACGGCGGAAGGCTTTTATGCTTACCAGTCTTTAGGCCACTTTAAGCCTAAATCGTTGCCCGTGGCCGAGATGCCAGATACTGAAACAATGCTTAATATGCTAAAAAAACGTAAGCAGCCTATGTTTGCAATTATCTTTGAGCCTGATGCTTTACTAAATGTCGCCTCTCATATTATAGGCACATTAGATTTTAAATGGCATGATAAGGCGGTTTTTACCTCGGCAGTAATATCTGGCGAGAATATGCAAGGCGCGCGCGAATTTCAGGCTTTCTTGCAAAGCGAAGCAGCACAAAGAGAATTTATAAAATACCGATTTTATCCAGCGAACTAGATGGATAAGCCGTTACGAAAGGTAACGAACTGACTCCATGAATTCTTTGAACTCTTGTTCAGGATTATCAAAACCCATCGCCTTAGGCTCAGGACGGAAGAACGCTAGAGGCTCGCCGAATTCAGTGTAAACGCCGCGAATTTTCCCTTGAAAATCAATCGCTTTCTTGCCTTTTGGCAATTCAACTACAGTAAATCCTTCAGGGTTTTTCATCGCTTCGCGATAGATACGTGATGCGTATGACTGATAGTCTTGCATGTCGTGGAAACCCATAGCCGCGCCGTGAATACGGAAATTGGACATCATTACATCGTCACTACGTAAACCGAGTTTCGATAAAATGCCGCCAGTTTCTTTTTTAACCGCTGTTACTAAAGTCATATAAGCCTCCTAAGTGTCTATTCGTTAACTAATTATAGCATGACAGTTGTGTTACAACAACTAAAATAAACAATTTATTTCAAATGCTTGCTATATTTTATTAGTTAACACGCATAACACCGTCTTAGGGTTTTGTTAACTATTTTGTTCCAAACCCCACCGTGCGACAGGCTCAAATTCCAGTGATGTTGCACCATGGTCACAATATTGTTCATACCCCGCCCAAGCAATCATCGCCGCATTATCGGTACATAGTTTTACAGGTGGCACAAACAACTCGAACCCGTGCGATGCAGCGGCCACTTCGATAACAGTACGCAACGCTTTATTAGAGGCAACACCGCCTGCTACCACAAGCCGTGGAGCATTATCGTAAAGCTTTACCGCACGCTTAAGCCTATCAACTATCGCTTCGCCTGCTACACGCTGGAAGCTGGCGCAGAGGTCAGCCTTATCTTGTTCGCTAAAAGGCTGATTGCGGGTAATGGTTTCGCGCACTGCCGTTTTAAGGCCAGAGAACGAAAAGTTACAGTTGGGTTGATGTTTGAGCGGCACAGGTAAATTGAAGCGATGCGCATCGCCCTTAGTGGCAAGCTGCTCTACCGCAGGCCCACCTGGATAGGGCAAGCCAAGCATCTTGGCGGTTTTATCGAACGCCTCGCCCAGTGCGTCATCTAGTGTCGCGCCTAGCAGGCGGAACTTGCTAGAGCCTTCTACTGACAACCACTGGCAATGCCCACCTGATATAAGTAACAGTAAATACGGATAAGCCACTTCATCGGTAAGCCGCACTGTCAGCGCGTGGCCCGATAGATGATTGACCGAAACCAACGGCTTGCCTGTCGCCACCGCCAGCGCCTTAGCCGTCATCACGCCGACCATCACACCGCCGATTAAACCAGGCCCACCCGTAACGGAAATTAAATCAACCTCATCCAGTGTAGTATTCGCTTGCTCTAATGCGGCTTCAATCACCGTATCCATTACACTCACATGGCTGCGGGCGGCAATTTCTGGCACCACTCCGCCGTAAGCAGCATGCTCCTCCAACTGCGACCAAACCACGTTCGATAAGATAGCCTTATCTGATGTTATTACTGCAGCTGCAGTATCATCGCAGCTACTTTCTATGCCTAAAATTCTCATGGCTCTTGCTTATCCTATTGGCAGGGCTTAGACAATAACCATGCAACGCTTTGTTATCGCCACCCGTAAAAGTAAATTAGCTCTCATTCAGTCCGAAATGATTGCTGCTGCGCTAATGCAAGCGGGCAATTGCGAGGCAAAACTACTGCCCATGACCACTACGGGCGATGAGGAAAAAGATAAAGCCCTGCTCGCTATTGGCGGTAAAGGCCTATTCACCAAAGAAATTGAGATTGCCTTGCTTAAAGGTGAAGCTAACCTCGCCATGCATTCGCTAAAAGATATGCCCGTTGAACAACCTGACGGCCTGATGATTGCCGCCGTACTGCCCCGCGCCGATGCGCGCGATATGCTAATAAGCCAAAAGCCCATCAACAGCTTAGACGACCTCCCCCAAGGTGCGACCATCGGCACTAGCTCGCCAAGGCGCGGCGCACAGATGTTGAGCCTACGGCCCGACCTCACCATTGTGCCTTTTCGTGGCAACGTCCCTACCCGCCTAAAGAAGGTAGAAAGTGGTGAAGTTGATGCGACGATTCTTGCCGCTGCGGGGCTAAAACGCCTCGACCTAAAGCCCGCCCACTCGCTGCTGCTCGACACCCTACCCGCCATTGGCCAAGGGATTATCGCCATCCAATGCCGCGCTGACGATACGATTACCCGCGAATGGCTCGCCAAAATAAACCATCTGCCCACGTGGCATCAAATGCTGGCCGAACGTACCGTACTCGCCACTATCGAAGGCGATTGCCACACCCCTTTGGCCGCCCATACGACGATTGCAGGCAACACTCTAACCATTGCCGCGCAGTTACTGTCGGAAGATGGGAAACACTCTTATGAAGCCAGCCAAACAGGCACATTGGACAATGCAGAATCTCTCGGCAAAGCCTGTGCAGAAGAACTATGGCAACGCTCCTCCTAACTAGCACTCTCGAAGTATCCAAGCAGTTGGCCACAAAACTTACGCCACTGGGGCATGAAGTGGTTATGCTGCCGCTATTGGAAATCACGACCATTAACGCACCATTGCCGCCCGCCAATAACATCCTCATCACCAGCCGATACGCGCTAGATGCGGCGAGAGAATATATCGGCTGCCCGCTTTTTGTCGTCGGTATGAAAACGGCTGAACTCGCAAGGCAGCAAGGCCACACAGTACAGAAGATTGCCTTCACCATTAACCAACTAACCCTGCACCTACCCGATGATATCCTCTATCTACGCGGACAGGATGTTTCGCAAGAATTAGAACTGGAGCAGGTTATTTGCTATGCAGCCACCCCCGCTACGCTGCCAAAAAACCTACCTAAACATGATGCCTCTATTATACTGTCGGCTCGTGCGGCAAAGCAGCTACCCACAACCGCCCAGAGAATTTTATGTTTAAGCCATCAGGTGAAACTTGCCTTAAGCGCCGAAAATCAGGCACAAGCTATTGTTGCCGAAGAACCCACCGAATATGAGCTAATTGAATTGATAAAAGACTGGCACACAAGTTCATAAAGCTTATAAATAAAGCATGAGCGAAAAGACAACTCCCCCCAGCAAAAAGATTTCTCCTGCCAAAGAGCGCGAGAAAATGAACGAAAAAACCGTTACGGCGATTGAAGATAGCGAAGTGATTAAGGTCACACGTCGTGGTGTCTCTGCGCCGCAAGCGGTGTTCCTAAGTTTCCTTACCACTCTCATGTTAGGGCTAGGCATCTTCGCCTTTCGTGAGCAGATACTTCCTTATGCCCAGCATTTCTTAGGCACAGAAAACCCTGTGGAAAAACCATTGAGCACAAGCCTGCCCGCAGGTTTTGTGCCTATCCCTGTTCAGACAGCATTTCCAACAATCGAAGCTGCGGTAGCCCCTAGCGCAACTGTAGCCACCGCCGATAGCAACCAATTGCAAGAATTTAACGAGAAGCAAAATGCTCTTGCTGAAGAAATAGGTGCCATTCGTGCGCAGCTAGCCTTAGTTTCCACGGCAGAAACGCCGAGTAACGCAGCGGCAAGCACCCCACAAATAGCACAACAACTTGCCTCGACTGAAAGTTCACTTTCATCCGCCCTCGCTAAGATTGATTTACTTGAGGGGAAATTGGCTGAAATTGGTGTGACCACTGCCAGCCTTGCAGATCAAATGGGCAAGGTAACCCCGCAAAATGATATGCGCGGCTTAATATCTTTTCAAACATTGCAAAGCCAAGCTCTATCGGGGCAGCCCTTCCAAGCGCCACTACAGCGCGTGATAGCCCTATTACCTGACAGCTCCCAATTGCAAGTTGAACTCGATTTCCTCGAAAAAATAGCACCTAAAGGTCGTACCTTATTGCCAGTATTACGCCAAAGTTTCCAAACCGCCGTTAGTGGTTATATGCAAACAGGCAATACAGCAGATGATAGCTTTATGGCCAAAGTAAAAAGCAACCTTAGCTCCTTCGTTCGAGTACGCCGTACTGATAGCGATGCTCCCGCCGATGATGCTATTATAAATGCTGCCGAAAAATCACTCGCCAGTGGTAATGTCAAAGGCGCTTATGCAGAATTATTGAAGCTCGATTCAGATGCTCGTGCGCCATTCAAGGAGTGGTTGTCGCAGGCACGCACCTACTATCAACTACCAGAATATCTGCAAGCGGTGCAGCTGCAACTAAGCACCGCGCTTGAAGCGGGTAACTAGAGTTCATGCGCAAATTATTCTTATTTCTAATTATTATTAGCCTTGCCTTGGGTGCAGGGTGGATTGCCAATAACGCAGGTGAGTTTAAACTCAACTGGCTGGGCTACCAAATTGAAGGTAGCGTCGCCTTTATGCTAATGTGCTTTTTGGCCGTTGCATGCGTCATATGGTTGTTGTTCTATTGGCTTAATTCTTTGCTGCGCCTCCCCAGCGAATTCAGAAAAGAACGTGAACGCCTAATGAATGAAAAAGGCTTGGATTATATTACCCAAGCCATGATTGCTTCGAGCGAAAATAATACTGATGCCGCAAAAAAGAACCTGAAAAAAGCGCATAAATTTCTACCCAATTCTCCCTTACCACGCTTGCTACAATTGCAGCTTGCAGGGAGCAATAAAGATACAAACCTAGCGCATCAACAATTTGTGCAACTGCAACATTTTGATAGCACTAAACCCCTTGCCCTGCGCGGCCTCGCCGAACAAGCGCGCCTACAAGGAAATATGGATGAAGCGCTTATCCATACTGAAACACTATTAGAGCAAGCCCCCAATGCCGCCAGCACCCAAAAACTTGCCATTGATATTTTCTCGTACCATCGTCGCTGGCAAGAGGCGCTGAAGATTGTCAAAAAATCTTACGCACAAGGCCACTTAAATGCTGATGAATATAAACGCGCCAAGGCCACTATCGGTATGCAGCAAGCCACCATCATGCAAGAAGAACGTAACCGTCAAGGCGCAATGGACATGCTGAAGAAAGCCTTCGCAACCGATCCATCTTTACAGGTGGCGGCCATTGAATATGCCAAACTGCTAAAGCAATTAGGCAAGACATCGCAGGCGGCTAAAATATTAAAAACTTCATGGAAACACGCCCCCCACCCTGAAGTGGCGGCGACTTATCTTGACCTCTATGCCGATGAGGAGAGCGATAAGAAAGCCAAGAAAATGATAGAGCTCGCCAAGCAAAATGGCGATGCCATCGAGTCCAATATTCTGCAAGCCGAAGCCGCGATGATGCTGGAAAAATGGGATATTGCAAAGAATCATCTAAAGATTGGTTTGAGCAAACAAACTACCGTCACCCTATGCCGCCTAATGGCTCGCCTTTACAAGCGCGGCTATAGCGATGAGGAAGAAGAACGCCGTTGGCTAGAAAAGGCGGTTACCGCCACCACCGATGCTGACTGGACGTGCATTAATTGCCACATTCACCCAAAAACATGGCGTGCGCATTGCAAAAATTGTCATGATTTTGCTACCATCTATTGGCAGCCTGAGCGCGTTTTAGCAGGCTAAACTGGCATTAATAAAGCCACCACCTGTCGGCCTTCGGCAAGCAGCACATTATAAGTTCGGCACGCAGCACCTGTATCCATTACCTCGATACCTGCACCTGTCTTTTCTTTAAGCAGAGCCCGCAGGCTTGGTGGAATAAACTCGCCTTTTGTACCACTGCCAACAAGCAAAATCTCGCAGGGGAAAAGCTGCTCTAGCAACGCCTCATCTAACGTAGGGTTTCTCCATGGCTCCACTTGTGTAGGAGTCAGTAAAATAGGATAGTCGTAGCTGCTATTATTGATTTTAATTACACCTGCGCCATAGCCAGTGATGCGTTGTGCGCCTTCGGCAAGTATGGGGGTGATATCCATGGGAAACTAACGGATGACTATATGTTGATAGTCTTAGGGCGCTTCTTATTCACGTAGATATAAACCATCATACGTGTCAGCAATATAGCAGAGAACATCGATGAAATAATACCGATGGAAAGCGTCACCGCGAAACCTTTGACCGTTCCACTACCAAAGTAAAACAGCAATACCGCCGCAATAAGCGTGGTAATATTCGCATCCATAATGGTGCTAAACGCACTATCAAAGCCATGTTCAACGGCGGCGCGAGTGGTTTTACCAATCGCCAATTCTTCGCGAATACGCTCAAAAATAAGTACATTCGCATCCACTGCCATACCGAAAGTTAGTACGATACCTGCAATACCTGGCAAGGTAAGCGTCGCTTGCAACAATGACAAACCACCCAAAATAAGAATCATATTAATGAAGAGCGAGAAGCTGGCAAACAGGCCGAATAGTCCATACATAATTGGCATTGCCACCAAAATGAGAATCATCGCTAGCAGCGCGGCTTTCTTACCTGCGGCGATAGAATCAGCACCTAAGCTTGGGCCTACACTGCGCTCTTCAATTACTTTTAATGGCGCTGGCAGCGCACCTGCGCGCAATAATAAGGCAAGGTCATTAGCGCTTTCAACACTAAAGTTACCGCTAATAATTCCGCTACCCGATAAGATAGGTTCGTTAATGCGCGGCGCAGTAATTACTTTACCATCAAGCACAATAGCGAAAGGCTTACCTGCATTTTCTTGAGTAATACGACCAAACTTGCGTGCACCCTTACTATTAAACTTGAAAGACACAACAGGCTGGCCTTTGTCGTAGGTTGCACTTGCACCCGTCAGTAAATCGCCGCTTAGCATCACGCGAGTTTTCACTGCATATTTGCGAGGGCTGCCATTACTGTAAACTTCTGAAGGATCATCCGATGGCATCAAGCGCGTACCGGGAGGAACTTGCCCCGATGATGGATCGGCCTGCGTATCGACCAGATGGAATGTCATTTTCGCGGTTTTACCGAGCAGCTCTTTTAAACGCTCTGGATTATCCAAACCTGGCACTTGCACCAAAATTCTATCATCACCTTGGCGTTGAATCATCGGCTCACGCGTGCCGGTCTCATCAATACGGCGCGTAACAATTTGCATGGATTGCTCGAGCAACTCTTGCTTGATGGTAGTGAGAGCAGCATCAGAAAAATGCGCGACAAAGCTATTAGGCTCTTCGCCCTCATCTACTTCGACACGAGCGTCAACGTTGCGAACCGCTTTACGAACAGCTGCGGCATCGGCACTACTAATAAAAGTAACTTCCTCACCTTTCACGCGCAAACCGCGGTAAGTGAGTTTTTCTTTGCGAAGCTCACGGCGAATTTCATCAGAGAGGGTTTCGCGCTGCTCATGCATATATTCGGCACTATCAATTTGCAGCAGCAAATGTGAACCACCACGCAAATCGAGGCCTAGGTTAACCGTATTAGAGCCATTGCCACCTGTAAAATTAGGAAGTGCTAGATAAATAAAGTAAAGGCAGGTTAAAACCACCATGCTTATTTTCCAACGGGGGAAGTCTAGCATTTATTTTTTGGAATCGGCAGGCTCTGTGCGCGTTAGCACCACTGCCACCGAGTTTTTATCAAGCTTCACGCGAACATCTTTAGC
>JALZUV010000012.1 GCA_023301245.1 Rickettsiales bacterium | reverse complement strand
ACAACCCCGATAAAAATTGCGGCATCGGCGATGTTAAACGCTGGCCAATGATAGCCAAAGGCATGAAAGTCTAGAAAATCGACTACTGCCCCAAAGCGTATTCGGTCAACCACATTACCTATTGCGCCGCCAATAACCAAGGCAAGGGCTATGATGGTGAATTGCTTTTTCTCTTTCCACATCCATGTGAAAAGGAAGCCTGTTATTGCCACCGCTACGACAGTGAGAATTGTCGGCATCCAATTAGGATGGTCGGAGAACATGCCAAAGCTAACGCCACGGTTCCACACCATGACTAAATTGAAAAATGGAGTGACCTCGGCAATCGAGCGAGAAATTTCGCCGTAAGCCAATAGCACCCAGTTTTTGCTTAATTGGTCGAGCACTAAGATTAGCGCAATAATAAGGAATCCTAATTTTTTCATGCGGAGTCTTTCTGTGCGAACCATGCACGCGCATCGGCGGCATCTTGTTTAATTTGTTCTACTAGCTTTGCATCGCTTTCAAACATTTTTTCGGGGCGTAAATAATCGTGGAAGGCCACTTTTACACGTTCGCCGTATAAATTAGGCGACACATCAAAGCAATGTACTTCTAGCAAGGGGCGCGTTAGCGGATACATGGGGCGGATACCATAATTGGCCACGCCTTGATGCTGTGTGCCATCAGCGCGAGTAAGGCTGACTACATAAATGCCATAAGCAGGGGTGAATAGGCTGGGCGGTGCGATGTTGGCAGTTGGAAAATTCCATTCACGCCCCTTTTTATTGCCATGCAGAACGCGGCCAAGCATTTCGTAAGGGCGGCCTAAAAGCTCGGTGGCTTTAATGGGGTTGCCATCGCGCAAGGATTGGCGAATACGGGTAGAGGAACAGGTTTCGCCATCAACCCGTACGGCTTTAATGGGGGTATAGCCAAAAGGTGCTTGATGCAGCGTATCCATATCGCCGCCACGCTTATAACCAAAGCGGAAATCAGTGCCGGTTATTAGGTGCTTAACCTCTAAGCCATCGACCATTACATCGCTAATAAATTGCTCGGCCGTGAGTTGCGAAAAGCGTCGCGTAAACGAGAGCATGAAGAGGTGCTCAATGCCCGCATCGCGCAAAAGTCGCAGTTTTTCAGCGACAGGAAATAGGCGAAGGGGTGGGAGTTCAGGGCTAAATAATCGGCGTGGATTGGGTTCAAAGCTCATGGCGGCAAGGGGTACGCCAAGCGCATCAGCACGGTTCTTTGCTTCCGTCAGCACGGCACGATGGCCTTGATGCAACCCATCAAAATTGCCCAGCGCTAGCACACAGCCTTTGGCCGTTGCGGGTAGGTTCTCATAACTACGGTGAAGCTGCATGGCAGCTACGCAATGGCCTCAACCTTATCATCACCCTCTTTCATCGGGCGATCGTCAGGCAGTTTGAAATAGATGAGAATAGGCAGAGAGATGTAAATGGAGGAATAAGTACCCGCAACCACTCCAAATAAAATGGCGGCCACAAATCCGCGAATCACTTCACCGCCTAAGGTTACCAGTGCAATGAGTGCAAGCAAGGTAGTGCCAGATGTTAAAATAGTACGGCTAAGATTGAGGTTAATACTTTCATTAAGCATTTGCATCAGTGGCATCTTTTTAAACTTACGGCGCATTTCGCGCACGCGGTCAAATAGTACCACCGAGTCATTGATGGAATAACCGAGAATGGTGAGAATAGCCGCAACCGAAGCGAGGCCAAATTCGAACCCCATGAGAGAAATAAAGCCGAGTGTCGCGATTAAATCATGCATTAAAGCAAGCACCGCGCCGAGGCCAAATTGCCATTCGAAGCGGAACCATACATATAGCAAAATTGCAAAAATGGCGAGAGTCATGGCGAGCGCGCCTGCTTGAATGAGCTCTTTACCGACTGTTGGGCCAACATAATCAACTTTACGATAATCTAATTTATAGGCCGTGGTGGCGAGCTTTTCTTTTACTCGGGTGATGAGAACTTGTTGGTCGTCGCCTTCGCTGGATTGGAAGCGCAGCATAACCTCTTGTTCATCGCCAAAATGCTGCAAGCTCACTTCTCCAAATTCGGAAGAAGGAAATAGCGGGCGGAAGTCGGCGAGTATGGCTGGTTTTTCGGTGCGAATTTCCATCAACACGCCGCCCGTAAAGTCGATACCCCAATTTAGGCCACGGGTTAGGAGCAAGAAAATTGCCGCCGTCACAATGATGGCCGAAAAGGCAAAGCCAACCCAGCGTTTGCCCATAAAGTTAAACTCTGGCGTGTCGCTAAAGAAGCGGAGTGGAAATAATTTCATCTTGGCTGTCCAATAATTATCAGTACTGCATTGCGATATAGCCGATAAATATCGCTGTGCCAAGGCCGCCGATGGTTTTCCCTAATCGGCTACCGCGCCATAGGCCGTAAGCGAGCACTAAACTACATAAGATTAATAGTGGGATATCGCGCGATAAAAACTCGGGCGCAACATTAAGCGGCTGGATGATGGCGGTAAAACCAACAATGCCGAAAATATTCATCAAGTTGCTGCCGACCACATTGCCGATGGCCATATCGGCTTGGCCTTTGCGTGCGGCAATGAGCGAGGTTGCCAGTTCGGGCAACGAGGTGCCAATGGCGATAATGGTCAGGCCAATCACGCCTTCGGATACGCCTAAAACAGTGGCTGCTTGTACGCCGCCATTCACAATTAACTTGCCGCCCATCACCATAACGGCGAGGCCAGCGACGGTGTAAATAATAGCACGGCTTTGCGGTAGTGAAACTTCGGCGACATCTTCATCTACTTCAAACCCTTGTTTGCGGCCTTGGGCGAAAGTGTAATAAGTATAGCCCAATAGCATGGCGACGAAGATTGCGCCTTCAATGCGAGTAATTTCGCCGCCCCATGCGAAGCTCCAAAGCATAAAACTGACGATAATTAGCAAGATTCCATCAGGTTTTAATAATTTTTTGTCTAAAATCAGTGGATAAAATAGCGCTGTCACCCCCAATATTAGTAATGTATTGCTAATATTACTGCCAACCACATTACCAATGGCCATATCGGCATATCCATCGAGCGCCGATTCTAAGCTCACCACTAATTCGGGCGCGCTTGTGCCCCATGCGAGGATGGTTAATCCGATAACTGCTGGAGAAACCCCGATATTTTTGGCTAAAGCGATAGCGCCACGCACGAGAATTTCGCCGCCGCCAATTAGTAAAACAAGCCCGCCCGCCAGTAATGCAATAATTTCCATGCGCGTTTTATAGGGCGCAACCTTTTAAAAGGCGAAGAAAAATAAAGAAAAATTCGGCATTTTCATGGTTTTGTCACATACAACGCGTATAATTTAGAAGTTATGACGCACCTTATGCCAAAATATTCAGAATATTTACTGCTAATGCTACTGGTTTGGCTCGTGCCAGAGATTGCTTATGCGCAAGTGCTACCCCAGACACCCGCCACCAATAGCAGCGTCGCCAATGTTTTATGTGGTGTTGTTCAGGTTATTCAAGGGCCAGTTGGCTCTGGTATTGCAGTGCTTGGAGTTATCTCCATAGGTCTCATTAGCATGTTTGGGAAAATACAAGTTTCAAGCTTGTTAACCGTGTTGACGGGTATCGCTATTATATTTGGCGCGCCAGGAATGTTAACAAAGCTTATACCAGGTTTCCAGCTTTGCGACACTTCTACAGCTGTAGGATTAAGTCCCGATATTTTTACAGGCCTGCTAGGGTGTATTATTGGCTGGTTTATTGGGCCTGTTGGCAAGGTGGTAGCCACATTAGCGCTAGTTTTGGTTGGTATTTTTGCGACTTATGGCCGTGTTTCTTGGCATCAGGCCATGTTGGTGGCCGTAGGGATTGCCACCATGTTTGGTTC
>JALZUV010000011.1 GCA_023301245.1 Rickettsiales bacterium | reverse complement strand
AACAAATTAGGCTGAGTACGGGCTAAAATTTCGGGTGTTACATCGGTCAAGGGCGAGAAACTAACAATGATATAAGAAACCCCCAACGATAGCGCTAACCCTATAACAATGCCTATTAACGCACGGCGCAATTGGCGGAAATCCAACACGCAAAGCGAAAAGCCGAGCGACATTATCGGCCCCATCAATGGCGAGATAAGCATGGCACCAATCACCACAGCGGGCGATGAAAGCAGCAAACCAAGCATCGCAATCCCGCAAGACATCAACACCATAAAGTTATAGCGCCCGCTAGTGCGGCCTTCTTCGCGCACATGCTGAATCACATCGCCATGGCGTACTTGTTCAACAAAATTATGCAAACGCCAATTAGTAATTTTACGTTTTGCTAGGCGGAATATCGCTTCAATTTTCTGTATCATACTCACTTATTAGTGTATTTCCTCCTCCTTGCCAATCATGACAAAGATTTAACCTTGCCATCACTTGCAAGTGATTCTCACTTACTATACATTATGAGCGAAATGGAGACCCCTATGAAACACGCCTTACTCGCTCTCACCATTGCTTTGGCTTCCTTTAGCGCGCAAGCGATTGAAAAACGTGAGATTATTATCAAAGATCATAAGTTCATCCCCGAAACTTTGGTGGTCCCTGTCGATACGCGCGTAAAATTAACCGTTATCAACCAAGACCCAACGGCTGCAGAATTTGAAAGCGACGACTTTAAACGCGAAAAAATTCTCCCCGGTAACAGCACGGCGCATATTTTTATTCCCGCACTTAAAGCGGGCGAATATAAATTCTTTGACGAGTTTAATCTCGACACCACTCAAGGCATATTAAAGGTCGAATAAACCATGTACGGCGTATCCATATTCATCTTGCGTGAAGTGTTCGAAATTGCGCTTATTATCAGCGTCATGTTGGCCGCCACACGCGGCATCTCAGGGCGTATGCCTTACATATGGGGCGGTATGGCTGCAGGCGCAGCAGGTGCAGCTGTAATCGCATTATTCACCAGCAAAATCAGCTCAATGGCCGATGGCATGGGGCAAGAAATTCTCAATGCTAGCATCCTCATCACCGCTGCGATGATGATTGGCTGGACCGCTATTTGGATGCGCGTTCATGGCCGCGAGCTAGCAAAAAGCCTCAAGGAAGCGGCCAATAAAAGCTCAATGTGGGTGCTTTTCACCATCATCGCACTGGCCGTATTTCGTGAAGGTGCCGAGATGGTGTTATTCTCTTTTGGTGCTCACGCCCAAGGAACCACATGGATTGAAATTGCCGAAGGCGCTGTTATCGGGCTTATCGGCGGTGCAATCATCGGCGCACTCTTTTATCTTGGTATGATTAAAATTTTCGCCCGCCATTTTTTAAGCATTACCTCCACCTTGCTAACATTCCTCGCAGCAGGCCTCGCCGCCAAAGGCATCTATTACCTTGCCATGGTGGGCTTAGTGCCAGAGTTCGGCTACCAGCTATGGGACAGTAGCGCTTTCATCAGCAACGAAAGCATCCTCGGCGAGTCTCTCGGCGTGCTACTAGGCTATACCGCCACCCCATCAGGCATCGAGCTAATGACCTACTGTGCAACGCTTGCGCTCATCTATATGGGTTTAAAGTACAGCCAAGCCAGCCTTAAAAAACGCGATGCTTTGCTTAACGCCGCTGCTTAAGCAAGAGATCTCAAAATACGATAATAAAAAGGCCTAATTCACTTAATCGAATTAGGCCTTTTGTTTCTCTAGGCTGCAAGCCCTTTATTTAGTAACGCGGTTAAGCGTCTTGCAAAGGCGGTAGGGTCGGCCACTTCTTCGCCTTCCGTAATTTTGGCTTGGTCGAGTAGTAACCACGCCATATCTTCAACTTCCGCATTGCGGCCATCTTTGGCAATAGAGGCGGCGAGCGATTGCACCACTTTATGCTCAGGGTTGAGTTCCAAAATTTTAGCATAAGCGGTGGCAGGTAATTGCTTATTCTCGCGCATGAAACGCTCCATACGAATATCCATATCACCTTCGCCGACCGCTAGACACACAGGGCTTTCGGAAAGCTTATTAGTGGTGCGAACTTCCTTCACCGCATCGCCATAAATTTCTTTTAGCATGGCAGTTAGCACTTCAATATTACTGTCATCTTTTGCTTCGTCCTTTTTATCATCGGTTTTTTCATCCGCATATTTATCGAGGTCGTTGCTGGCTTTGGTTACAGATTTAAACGTTTTACCTTTATATTCATTCACCACATTCACCCAAAAATCATCCACATGGTCGCTCAATAGCAGCACCTTAATACCGTGCTTTTTAAAGCCCTCAAGCTGCGGATGCGAACGCAATGTTTCCAACTTTTCGCCTGTCAGATAATAAATTGTATCTTGGTCATCTTTCATATTTTCGATGTAAGCATCGAGCGTCGTTAGCCCGTCCATTTCTGAGGTCTCAAACAAACATGCATCTAAAATGCGTTCCTTCATTTGGTTTTGTTCGCACAGGCCTTCTTTTAAAACCGCACCAAAATTCTCCCAGAATTTTTCATATTCTTCGGGCTGCTTTTCTGACTTTTTCTTCAGCATTGTCAGTATTTTCTTGGTAATAGAATCGGCAATTTTTTGCAGCATTGAATTTTGTTGCAAAGTTTCGCGGCTAATATTCAGCGGTAAATCTTCGCTATCGACCACACCACGCAAGAAGCGCAAATAAGTGGGTACAATCTCCACATTTTCATCTGTAATAAACACGCGCTTCACGTAAAGTTTTACCCGACGAGTACGCTCCTGACTAAATAAGTCAAACGGGCGCATGGATGGAATAAATAACAAATTCGTATAGCTTAAATTTCCTTCAATTTTATTATGCAACGTCGCCCAAGGGTCATCAGGTTGATGCGCTACATGGCTGTAGAACTCTTTATATTGTTCAGCGCTAATATCTTTCGTCGCGCGCGTCCAAAGGGCTGCGCCTTCGTTCAGCTGGCTAATTTCGCCTTCTTCGTCGGTGAACTCGATGGGGAAGCTAATATGGTCCGAATAAGTTTGTGCAATATGCTTAATGCGATGCTTATCGGCAAACTCTTCTGAGTCGCTACCTAAGTGCAATGTAATTTCCGTACCGCGCGTAAAATCATCGGTTACGGGCTCAATCGTAAATTCGCCCTCGCCTTCTGATTCCCATTTAAATGCTTCCTTCTCGCCAGCCTTAAGCGAGCGAACCGTCACCTTATCGGCCACCATGTAGCTGGAATAAAAGCCAACACCAAACTGCCCGATGAGCGAAGTATCTTTCGCTTTATCGCCCGTAAGTGCTTCCATAAATTCACCCGTGCCCGACTTGGCAATAGTACC
>JALZUV010000010.1 GCA_023301245.1 Rickettsiales bacterium | reverse complement strand
CGTTTATGTATTTCGCTAAGCGCGTAACCTTCGGTCATAATTTCGTCTTTAGACATTACCAAACCTCCGCTCACGCGAGGTGAAACATTTCATCGCTTGTTTTAAATGCTCGGCGTTAAAGTCGGGCCAGTAAGTGTCGGTAAAGTAAAGTTCGGCGTAGGCTGATTGCCACAGTAAAAAGTTACTAAGGCGCTGTTCGCCACCTGTGCGGATGAGTAAATCGAGCTCGGGTAAATCAGCAGTATTAAGGCGCTCAGCAATGGCTTGTTCGTTTACTTCGGCTTTATCGGCGACCAGCTGCTTTACCGCGTGAGTAATTTCCTGACGTGCGCCGTAAGAAAGGGCAATGGTAAGGTTAAGCGTAGTAAATTCTTTGGTTTTCTCTTCCAGCGCTTCAACACGGTTTCGCAAGGCTGGGTCTAGCGTAGAGATGTCGCCGATGGTACGAAAACGAATTTGGTTTTTAATCAGCAGTGCCGATTCTTTATCGAGATAATGCCCTAGCAAGCCCATTAGCGCGCTGACTTCTTCAGGCGGGCGACCCCAGTTTTCTGCCGAAAAAGCATAGACAGTTAAATATTTAACTCCAAGCTTTTGGCCTTCATTCAGCAATGCTTTAAGCGCTTCCGCACCGCGCTTATGGCCTAATTTACGCGGCAATCCACGTTCTTTCGCCCAGCGACCATTGCCATCCATAATGATAGCAATATGGTTTGGAGTGCCCTCAACAGGCGTGGTCTCTCGGGCGGATGAATCAGGCATTATACACTCATAATGTCGGTTTCTTTGGTGGCGAGTAGAGCGTCTACCTTAGCAATATGTGTGTCTGTAAGCTTTTGAATTTCTTCGCTCGACTTTTTTAGTTCATCTTCAGAAATCTCTTTGTTCTTTTCGAGCTTTTTATAGTGTTCCATCCCATCGCGGCGGATGTTGCGGATGTTGATACGAGTTTGCTCGGCATATTTGCCTGCCACTTTCACCATTTCCTTACGGCGTTCTTCGGTCATATCTGGAATGGGAATACGCACGAGTTGGCCATCGGCTGAAGGGTTAACGCCCAATTGTGCGGCAGTAATGGCTTTTTCAACGGCTTTCACATTATCTTTATCCCACACGCTCACGCTTAGCATACGTGGCTCAGGTGCGCTGACTGTACCCACTTGGCCGATTGGCATCATGCTGCCATAAACTTCGACCATTACGGGGTCAAGCAGGCTGGGGCTGGCGCGGCCAGCACGTAGGCCGCTAAGTTCTTTTTCGTAAGAGGTGATGGATTTATCCATACGAGGGCCGAGGCCTGAAATTTCGCTGTCGCTCATAGCTAAGTTTTCCTTTATTGAATTTGCAGCAAGATAGCGGCTCTGCTGCTTTTACGCAATGGGAAAGCCTAAAATGAAAGCTTCTTATTACTCGATAATGGTGAAACGGCCTTTGCCACTCACCACTTTTGCGAATTGGCCTTTTTCGTGGATAGAAAAGACGAGAATAGGAATGTTATTCTCACGCGCTAATTGAATGGCCGAGGCATCCATAACTTTCAAGTCTTTCGCTAATACATCGCGGTGGCTTAATTGTTCGAAGCGCTTAGCATCTTTGTTCTTTTTGGGATCAGAGTCATAAACTCCATCTACCTGTGTACCTTTTAGCAAGGCATTGCAGTTCATTTCAACGGCGCGAAGGGCGGCGGCAGTGTCGGTGGTAAAGAAGGGATTACCTGTGCCTGCGGCGAAAATAACCACGCGGCCTTGTTCCATGTGGCGGTCAGCACGGCGCTTAATGTAAGGCTCGCAAATTTCCATCATGTGGATGGCCGATTGCACCCGTGTTTCGCAACCAATTTGTTCTAAAATATTCTGCACAGCCAGCGCGTTCATAACAGTAGCGAGCATTCCCATATAATCAGCATTGGCACGTTCCATACCTGCTTCAGCGGCGCTCATGCCACGGAAGATGTTTCCGCCGCCAACTACAAGGCAAACTTCCACGCCCATATCAACGACAACTTTAATATCTTCGCAGATACGTTTAATAATGGTGAGGTCTTGCCCATATTCCTTGTCGCCCATCAGGGCCTCGCCAGAAATTTTAATCATTACTCGTTCGTAAACGGGCTTAGGAAGGTCGGATGCGTTATTCGCTGGGGCTGTATTATTCATGAGGGCAAGAAGTAACTCATCGCGTAATTAGGCGCAACCGTTATACTAGTTTCTTGGCAAGTTGAAGTCATCAATCAGGCTGTTTTGTTGATAAGTGAGAAGCATACTGGCCGCTCTTTCAGGTATTTGGGTCATGATGGTTAGGCTTCGGTCATAATCAGATTTGAGATCAATAACGCTCTCGGAATATTTTTTAAGAAGAGCGATGTTTTTTATCTCAAATTCTTTAAAATTACGTTCGAGTAATACTCTTTGGCTGTGCTGATTATCGTCGCCTAAGGTGCTTTTTACATTTTCGTAAAATATATCATATTGCAATAAATTTTCGGAAAGTTGTTTGTAAGATTCCTTAAGTATAGCCTTGTCTTCTTCTTTAATTAAGAGAGGCTTAAGCTTTAAGTTGTCATGTATCGCCTGCAAATCATTGACCACGTAGAAGTGCCCGCGCTTCTGCGTTTCAATATGCTCTAAAAGCTGCATGTATGATTTCATGAGCCCATTTTTTCACAAAAATATTAAAAAACAATAAACGGTAAGAAGTCTACTTAAGTAAAATACTGCTTATCTCTTTTAATTGCGTACGGGCACGTAGTAAATAAAAGCCCATTGAGGTTAGGTGGTTGGGCATTAACTGGCTATCAGGCGCGTTGTTAAAGATGAAAAATTCGCCAAGCTCAGCGCCAAGGCGCATGGATTCTTCCATTTGATCCCACGAGCTGGTCACTTGTTTTTCGCGGATAACTTGGGCGAAGTCGTAGCGCAAGGCTTTCAGCAACATGTGGTAGGCGTACATTTTACCTTTAATATCGTAGTAAGTTTCATCTGCTTCTAAATCGATATAGGGGCGGTTGTTATTATCAATACGCTCAGCAATGGCGGCACTGGCCGAACCAATGTCGGAGGCGATACGCTCTAACGTTTGCTGCAAATTATCGGCGCGGCGTTCAAATACCGCTTCGCCAGAGGCTAAGCGCTTATTATATATTGTTAACGAGCGCATGGCTTGGCGATATTGTTTTTCGCTAGATGCCGTGGGGATGAGCGAAACAGAAGGATTCCATAGCCACACATCTGGCGGGTATTTCATTAAGCCTGCTGCCATACCGAGGTCTTCGTCAAGGCGGCTTGAGCCACGGGTGCGGCCAATTTGATCAGACATTTCAATCGCAAAGCGTGAGAGTGCCGCAGTAATGCCGCGCTGATAAGCAGGCATACGGTCTAGCCATGCCCCAGGGAAAAACCAAGGGTCGTTGGGTGTCCATTGGTGAGTCACCGTTTCGCGTTCAATTAACGCGGCGGCGGTGGCAACTGCATGGCTCGCCACCATTGCGTTTGGCGCGTCGGGCAGGTGAGCAGAAATGTTAATTTCCATTGAGTCATCAACCTCGTGCACCCAAACCATAGAAATGGGAATAAGCAGCAGCAATATCAAGATGATGATACTGAAAATGCCTTTAATATATTGGGTTGGGAGCAGCAAAAGCCATTCTTTAATACGGAGTCTGATAAGCGATAATATTATTTTCATGAGGCTGTTGTAGGCGATTGTGCCGCCTTTGTCACCCCGTCGAATGACGGGGCTATTTAAGCTGAGTGAGATTGTTGATAGAACCCCGTGACAAGCACGGGGTGACAAGTGGTTTAATTCATTCTAAAGTATCGCCATGCACGATCATTCTCACCACCACCATCACCACCAAATGAACATTAAGGCTATCGCTTTGCCGATGGGTTTGTCGGTTATATTGGTGGCGTTAAAGGCCTATGGTTGGGGCGAGACGGATTCAGTGAG
>JALZUV010000009.1 GCA_023301245.1 Rickettsiales bacterium | reverse complement strand
CCCGCCGAGCCTGAAAATTCTAACGTCTCGTTTGACCCACCAGAGGATGTTGTGAATGTTGATGGACGTTACAATCAAATCGAGGTCGACTTGTTGCAAAGCTTGTCAAAGCGCCGCGAAGAGATTGAAGGATATGAGCAAGAAGTCGCTTTGCGTGAAAAATTGCTCGATGCGACGGAAATGCGTATTGATGGCAAAATTAAGAAGATGGAAGTCATGCAGGGTGAATTAAACAAGTTGCTTGAACAGAATCAGGTGAAGGAAGACTCTGAAATGCGTAGTCTCGTTAAAATTTACGAGAGCATGAAGCCAAAAGAAGCTGCGCGTATCTTTAACGAACTCGATATGGATATTTTGCTTGAAGTGATTGATAGAATGTCGGAACGCAAAGCCGCGTCTGTCCTTGCTAATATGCTGCCCACAAGCGCTAAAGATGTTACCGTCAAGCTAGCGCAAATGCGTCAAATACGTCAAAAGGCGACGAAAGATTTGAAAGATGGCGAGCTTGCAGAAGCCAACTAATTTCGTTAAGTAAAAAGGGTGGATAAAGCCCTTAAATATAAACGCGGAAATAAGATGCGCATGGCGCTGGCTATTAACCGTGGTATTGAGTTTTTGCGTCATTTTAAAGCAAATTCAAATGTTACTCAAACACAATGGGGTGGCTATTTAGACGCGTTATTTCGTCAAATTTATCTCGAGCTTTTTGTCGATACCACTTCCATCTCGCCGCAGCAAAAGCTCGAAGGGCTGCTAGATAGCTCGCAACGTGCGATGGAGTTAAGCGTTATCTTTCACGATTTCTCTCGTGATTTTTACGATCAAAATGGGTTCTTCGGCACCACAGATAGCCCGCGTAACGCGCAGTTAATGGGTGAGCTTTATGTAACGCTCGAGCGCTTCTATCCCTTTGCGGATGCCACGAGTTTGGTGTTGCGCGTGTTCTTTACTGCACTTGGCCGCATGCGTGGTTTTAAAGAGAAGCTCGGTGGGATCGATTTTCGCCGCCTATCGGAGCGCCATGTTGCGATGATAGCCGATACGAAAAAAACACCAGAAGAAATGGCCGAAATATTCTTGGCCGCGATGGATGAAACCCGAGCGCAAGAATATCGCGAAAATACCCCGCCGCATTTTTATTGGGAAGATAGAAGTGTTACCCTCTATGGTAAGCGCTTCATTCAGGCTGACCGCGCCGAAGTGGGTATAAAACTCGATAAGCCCGTGGCTGTCGATGAGCGTTTGGTTGTGCTTGTGAATGGTGCGCTTATTACCGAAACGCAATGCACCAACTTGGTGAAAGAGCATATGGAGGCTGGGCATTTGCTCGGCGCGTTCCGTATCGCTCCTGAACATTGGGTGGGGCGCTTGACCGATTTGGGCGATGATTTATTCGGTAATGCGATTTTCGACAAAACCGAGCTAGATTGCATTGATGTTAGCGATGGCGCCATGCCGATTTGCATGAACTTAAACCCGCTCACCTTACTATCGCATTCGCAACATGCGCGGCTTGAGCGCTATATGGCGAGCGAATTTAACGCTACCATCGAAGATTTAAACGATAATGAGCTGGCCGACGAAGTGTTGCTTAGTCTGCAAGGTTTCAACCGCGCGCAGCAAATGTTGCGCCTTGCTACCCATCAAATTCAGCGTATTACCACGAGCCTGACCGAAAGTATCGAGCATGAACTTGCGCGTTATCCCAATGCAAAAAACGCGAAGCATCCGCATTTGGTTATGACTATGGGCGGTAGTGGTTCGGGCAAAGGTTCCAACCATTATTTCAACGATCATTATAAAGGTGCGAACGGCAAAATCCGCGATGATTATATCTATGCCTCGCTCGATGAGGGGCGGCCTTATAGCGATATTTATCACGTGCTAATCGCCGCAGGCCACCATGCGGATGATTACGAGGCGGTGCATCTATGGGCCGATACTCGCCGCAACTGGCTATGCAACATCGCGCGCGAAGGCAACTATAACTTAGTGTTCGATGGCTCAGGCGTCGATTACAAAGGCCGCTACGATAAAGTTGTCGAGCGATTCTCGCGCTCAGGATATTACACGGAAGTGGTGGCGGCTGATTGCTTGCTGCTTACCCCCGAGTCGCGCCGTGCAAGATACCCCGTGCCCGCGCTTGACCGTATTATGTATCGTGCAGGCTATAACCCCGATGGCACGCCACTGCCTGCTAAAAAAGATGGGCATTATCGCACGCTGCCGTGGCGTATTGCTATTAACAAGCATATTGGTTTTCCTTATTCGTTATTGGCCGCGCTTGCCGACAAGCATTTGGGAAAAATTATTCTCGTCGATAACGCGGGTCGCGAAGGCGAAGACCGCGTCATTGCCGAGTCTTTCATCTTAGACGATAGAGAATTATTCGCGCTTGAATCCGCCCAACAAGAAGGCGAAATTATCGCGCATATTCATAAAGAGAAGCTAGTGCCACATGGCAATTTACCTAGCGAATTAGTGTGGGAATCTATCAATTACATCGCCGCGCGGGTGGGCGGGGTTAATCATGTGTTGATGGTGATTGATAACGAACGCATGATTGATGTGATTGAAAAAGGTCAGCTGAATTTAAATGCGCATGGCCCGTCAAACTTAACGTTAGTACGCTCGTTAGCATCATTTGTTATTGATAGTATCGATAAGCCTGATGGAGTGGATATGACCCCGCCCGAAATGCAAGAAGCTTACCGCGAGGTGCTAAAGAAAAACCCCGACACACCGCGCCCTAACTACTTACGTTTAAACGCAGGTAGCTAAGTTTTTAAAGCGATAGCAGCAGCGGGATAATGGAATTCCACCTTAGCCGATTGAACTAATTGGCGCTAAAGGGGCGCAATGGATTTGAATTAGCGGCCAATAGCTGCTAAGCAACATCTCAAATAAAGAGGGTTTGTTATGAGTATCGGTTTTTGGCAGTTAATTTTGATTCTAATTATTGTGCTACTTGTGTTTGGCGCAGGTAAATTACCCCGCGTTATGGGGGACTTGGGCAAGGGTATCAAATCGCTTAAAGAAGGCATCACCGAAGGCAAAGACGATGCTAAGGAAGATGACGCTAAACAAGATGATGCTGCTGAAGCAGAAGCGCCAACTCCTACCGAAGAGGCGAGCAAGCCCGCTCCTAAAGAGTAATGTTTGACCTCTCATTTGCAGAGCTCGCCTTTATTGCCGTTATTGCGTTAGTGGTTATTGGCCCTAAGGAGTTGCCTGTGTTGCTGAAAACGCTTGGGCGCTGGATTGGTAAATTCAAGCGCATGACCAACGGCATTATGCAGCAGCTAGAGCTAGATGATTTGCAAAATGAGGCTCACACCATCCAAAATGAAGCGGGTGAAATTTTCAAAGCCTATGACTTATCCGATATAAAAGACAGCAGCCGCAAGCCTGATGCAGAATAAAACCGCTCCCCTAATCGAACATCTTATCGAATTCCGCACGCGGTTAATGGTGGTGTTTGTTGCGTGGATAGTTGGTTTTATCGTTGCTTACTTATTTAAAACGCAAACCTATGGTTTTCTCATGCAGCCGTTGGTGGAGGCTTATGGCGAAAGTGGGGTGGAAGGGCGCAGGCTCATCTATACTAGTCTTCCCGAAACTTTCTTCACCTATGTTAAGCTGTCGTTATTCGTAGGGTTTTGCCTTTCGTTCCCCGTTATTGCCCAGCAATTTTACGGTTTTGTCGCCCCTGGTTTATATAAGAACGAAAAGCGCGTGGTGATTCCTTATTTATTCCTATCGCCGATATTATTTTTCGCAGGGATGGCATTGGCTTACTATTATGTATTCCCGCTGGCGTGGAAATTTTTCCTTGGTTTTGAGCAGCTTGATAGCGAGGGTGCTTTGCCGATGGCCGTAGTTTTGGAAGCAAAAGTGAGCGACTATCTCTCGCTTGTTATGCAGTTGCTGGCCGCCTTTGGTTTGGCCTTTCAGTTGCCTGTCGTGCTTACTTTAATGGCGCGTGCAGGGCTTGTAAAAGCCGAAACTTTAGCGCGCACTCGCAAGTTCGCACTTGTCGGAATTGTCACAGTAGCCGCCATTTTCACGCCGCCAGACGTGATTAGCCAAGTTGCACTCGCCGTGCCGCTGCTAATATTGTATGAGTTATCTATAGTGAGTTGCAGGCTCATCGAAAAGAAACAGGATACGTTAAAAAATGCACGACATACGCTGGATTCGCGAGAACCCGACAGCCTTTGATACGGCAATGCAAGCTCGCGGTTTAGCGCCGCAAGCTGAAGCGTTAATCGCATTAGATGAACAGCGCCGTGGCGATATTGCCAAGCTAGAAAACCTCCAAGCTGAACGTAATAGCGTCGCCAAGCAAATTGGCGAGAAGAAGCGCGCTGGCGAAGATGCAGCAGAAGTCATGCAACGCGCAGGCGACCTGAAAACCGAAATCGCCGCCCTAGAAGAAACGCTCCAAACAGGCGATGCTTTAACCGCTGCATTAGAGGTTTTGCCAAATATCCCTCTAGCTGATGTGCCAGAAGGCGCAGACGAAGCGGATAATAAAGAAGTGCTAAAATGGGGGGAGCTTCCAGCAATCGAAAGCCCAAAACAGCATTTTGAAATTGGTGAAGCTTTAGGACAAATGGATTTTGAAACCGCCGCCAAAATGTCAGGCTCGCGTTTTGTGCTACTCAAAAACCACCTAGCAAAAATGGAGCGCGCACTAGCCGCCTTCATGCTCGACCTGCACACAGAAGAATTCGGCTATACCGAAATGGCGCCGCCATTTTTGGTGCGCGATAATGCTCTCTATGGCACAGGGCAGCTGCCGAAGTTTACCGAAGATTTATATAAAACCGAAGGCGACCATTGGCTTATTCCAACTGCCGAAGTTTCGCTAACGAACATCGTAGCTGATGAGATTGTGTCCGAAGAATCTCTCCCGCGCCGCTATACCGCATACACCCCATGTTTCCGTTCAGAAGCGGGGAGTGCAGGGCGCGATACGCGTGGGATGATTCGTCAGCATCAGTTTAGTAAGGTTGAACTCGTTAGTATCGTGAAGCCCGAAGATGGCGAAGCAGAGCTTGAGCGCCTAACGGGCGCAGCGGAAGAAGTGCTGAAACGCCTTGAGTTGCCCTATCGTAAAATGCTGCTTTGCGTGGGCGATATGGGTTTTGGTGCGCGCAAAACTTACGACCTTGAAGTGTGGCTTCCTGGGCAAAATCAATATCGTGAAATTTCGAGCTGCTCCTATTGCGGCGACTTTCAAGGCCGCCGTATGAAGGCGCGTTTCCGCCGTGAAGGTGAGAAAAATACTGAATTTTTACATACACTCAATGGCTCTGGCCTTGCAGTGGGGCGCACGATGGTGGCGGTGCTGGAAAACTATCAGCAGCCTGATGGCTCGGTGCTTGTGCCCAAAGCCTTACAGTCATATATGGGCGGGTTGGAGCGTATTACTGCATGAGTGATGCTCGCAAAATAACGGATTTTACAGGCAAGCGCATTCTTGTGACGAATGACGATGGCATTCACGCATCGGGCTTGAAGGTGCTGTATGATATTGCCTGTGAGCTTTCTGATGATGTGTGGATTGTTGCACCTGAAACCGAACAATCGGCCAAGGGGCATTCCCTCACTATCCATTCGCCGCTTCGTCATGTTCAATATGATGAGCGCCGCTATTCGGTAAAAGGTACGCCAACCGATTGCGTGCTATTTGCTTATGAGGTGCTGCTAGAACAGAAAATTGATTTGGTGCTTTCAGGCATTAATCGTGGTCATAATTTAGCTGAAGATATTACCCATAGCGGCAC
>JALZUV010000008.1 GCA_023301245.1 Rickettsiales bacterium | reverse complement strand
GAAGTTCGCCGAACAAGTCCGCAAAGATGCCGAGGAAACTCAGGCAAAGAGAGTCAAGGCCGCTCAAGCAAAACAAGACGCTGCAACTAAGAAAGCCGAGTTGCAGCAAAAGAAAGCGGACCAAATTGTTTCCAAACTCCAAGGGGTAGTTGGTAAGGTAGAAGGCCCTCTCCAAGACACAGTGAGTAAAGCTATCTCAGAGTTCATGAGCCTTCGTGAGTTGCAAAAGGACTCCACAGAACTAGGGGCCCGCCTCCGGCGTATCGTTGACAAAAAAGGGGAGAGAGTTCTTTCCGATGCTCAAATCTCCGAGATTACCACAGAAGCAGCCTTAGCCCGTGCCTTGGCGATGAAAGCCAAGCTTGCTAAAGACGAAGCGCAAAAAGCTGCTACCGAGTTAAGACGTGCCGAAAAACTTTTTGACCCGGCTGCCAAGAAGCAGAGTGCCGAGACTCGCTCAGTCAATAAGATCATCCTTGAAGACTACCTCCGAAACCCTCGTCGGAGCATCATGGGGAAAGACGAGCGGGTCGAGTTCGTTAAAGAGATTCTCCAACAAAAAACACCTCTCTCACCGAGCCAAATCGACGCCATCGCAGAAAGCTTAGAAACAAAACTCGCGGCCCTTATTTTTGAGGCCAAGAAAAAAGTAGCTGCGAGATTTCAAACAGCTTTGGCTTCTGGGAGAAACCTTACCCAAGCCGAAGTCCTTAACGCTGTCCGGTTGGAGATCTTCGACCCTACCCAAGACCTCATGACCAGTGCTGCGGCTCTGGGGGGCTGGAATGGGTTCAAACCTTCAGAACTAGCCCTAATGGTCCGGTTACAGAAGCTTGTGGACTCTCACCCCAGCGAGAGGATCGGGACAGAGGCCCTGACCCAGCTCAGTGAGCTGTTCGCAAGAGCGGATGGCTTGCCCCCCGCTTTGAATGCCTTCTTAGCGGCCTACGTCCGGGGCTCTACCTTCTCTGCCACTAGTTCACACGCCGTGGGAGCCATTTCAGGGCTCTTCGGGAACCTCTGGGGGCTGGGGCGGGAGCTGGCCAAGTCACTGATTGGTGTCACCGATGGAACCTTCTTTAACCGCTTAGGGACTGCTTTTTCCTCATACGTCAAGGGCCTTGAAGACGGGTATCGCGAGATGAAGATGGCTTGGAAACTCCGAGGATCGGCTTTCACTACCCAGACTCGCGTTGAGGACGAAAGGGAAGCTGGTAGCTCCCCTGAAAAGTTTGAGCAAGTCAATGCCTTAACAAAGATCCG
The DNA here is from genome assembly GCA_023301245.1 of Rickettsiales bacterium. Lineage (GTDB taxonomy): Bacteria > Pseudomonadota > Alphaproteobacteria > Rickettsiales > JALZUV01 > JALZUV01. Next base: position 2,811 of record JALZUV010000008.1, on the reverse strand, counting down.
CTTAATGTTGGATCGTGATATTCCTGTTTTTGAAGCCCTGTGGAAGAACCAACCAGTAGCCCCCCGCGCCCGGAAAAGCTGGGCACGGAAAGTTGCTGAAAAGATCCTCCGAATCACAACTCACATGGACAAAGTTTTTGCAGCCCTCTCCAGTGTGGACGCAGGTTGGACGAAGCAGAGCCAAGTGGCAATGACTCGCATTCTTGCAAACAAGGAAGTCCTGAAATTCATTAAGAAAGGCGATAGCGGACTCGACTTAGGCCAAATGCAAGCACTAGGCTCAGTTGCCCGCAATCAAGTCGAGCTTCGGATGAAGATGCTCTTAGACCAAGGGGCTTTCGACCATTCTAAGGACCCAGCCAACCTCATGAAGATCACAGCTCGGGACATGCTTCTCCAAATGGAGTTGAAGTTGATGCACGACAAAGGAGTGCCAAACCTATCGAACTTGCTAGACGAAACAACAACGGAGTTTCAAACCCAAGTTGGCACTGCTGATATGAGCGGCACTTTGACCTCCCGTATTGGTAACAGCGTTATGGGTATGGTAAAAGGGCTGGAAAGAACACTTCCTCAAGGGCTGGGAGCTTTGCCCCTCGTTTTAGGGGTTGTCGCAGTGCGGACCCCGACAGTTGTTATTGACAACCAGATGTGGGGCCTCCCAGTTGCAAACTTGCCCCGGCTTTATCAAGCATTCAAACTAAAGAATCTGCGTAAAAATCACAAAGCGTTGGCGACCAAGAAGACTCTTTCCGAGGCAGAACAGGCCGAGCTAGCGCAAGCCGAAGTGGGCCTGGCTAAAATGGCCGAACTGTTCCCAAATATCAAAAGCGACTGGCAGCTTAACAACCGAATTGCGCTGGGCATGGCGTCTTCAGGGATCACATACATGTTGCTGGGCTTAATGTATGCCGAAAAAGACAAGCCCGAAGATGAGCGCATGTTTTGGATCACTGGAGGCTACCCCTCTGACCCCCGCGAAGCCGAGAACTGGAAGCAGAGAGGCTTGGAGCCCTACTCTTTGGTAATCGGGGGTCATGTCTTCCAGCCGTCGCGAGGGGAACTGCAACCCTTGATGGGGCCTGTTATCGCTGCCCGTGGCGTCTATGAAATGGCCACGCTTCAGGAGGACGCCAACGCTTGGTCCACGGCTCAGAAATATGCAGGAGACGCTTTCATGCTACTTGCGCCCGGTATCGATCAATCCACAGGGATCAATGACAGCTTCACCAGAGAGTTTAGAAAAGGCGACGGAGAGCCTTTCACAGTGTTCATGAAGAAGGTGGGCAACAGAGCCATGCCCTTTGGAGGAGCGGCCAAGACTTACCGCAGGATCATCGGCGGCAAAGAGGAGCGGTTGTCGGAGGCAAACTTGATAGAGTCGAATCCTTACTATCTCAATCATGGCGCAGACGGAGTGCTGCTGGCTGAGAATGTTTTAGGAGAAAAACTCGACGTTGACTACCGCCCTTCTGCTATCTTGAAACGCCTTGGGGTGGGGGTCTTTTTTACCCCGCGCAAAGAGGGGCGAGACCCTGACAAAATCCGCATCTTGAGGATTTTTGAAGAAAAGGGCTATACTGGAGGTGGCTTGAGCTTGTCAGCTCTGAAAAAGAGATTTGAACAAAAGGGCATTCCTTGGAAGAGCAGCTTTGTGGATGAGTATCGCAAGGTTCGTGTTAAGGCTTTCGTGGAAGAGTTCAAACAGAAAGAGGACAGCCTGAAAAGACTGCCCTCTGGAACTGGGTTTGATAATGCGATGAAGGACGCTTGGGGTAGGAGCCGCGAAACGGCGAACCAAAACTTCAATTTAAAGCCTGCTAAGAAGTAGGCTTAATCTCCCGGACTTTGTCAACCTCGGAGAGGGCGACCGACTTCGTGGGCTCTCCGTCATAGCGTATGCGGAGCCCCTCCGGAGCTTCATAAACAACCCCCTTGTTCCAACCTTCGCCTGCTATGTAGAAGTTAGCAGGCCCACAGAGGACGCCTTCTCCCGCTTCCTCTCCGATCTGTCGGCGTTTGGAGTCCCTGCCTTGCTTCGCCAAATCCGATATGGACGGTTGGTTTGCCGCTTGCTGCTCGCGCAAAGCGCACTCCCCCTGGAGGGCGAAGTAGGCAGCTCCGTCGGCGTAGTCGTCGGCGATCTTTTTTGACCCATTCATCGACCGAGCTTCTTTGAGGCACACCATGAACAGCCAGCCCTCTTCTTCCGTTAGGTCCCTGTCAGTGAAAGCATTGAACGCCTTGATCGTTTTCATCATAGAGCGTTCGCCTTCGTTGTCGCGAGAAGCCGCTCTGTCCGTCATGGCGTCCACCCCTTGCCGGAGGAGCGAAGGGGCCGAGGGCGTCGCAGGGGCAACCCTGTGAAAAGCTTCGGGCTTCACATGGGGGTAGTGGCCCTCTGTCTGGTTTTCGATCACAGGAACCGCGCCTCGCGTAGGAGAGGGACAACGGTGCCTTGCTGTCACTATTTTTTGGCAAGCTCCACAGAAGACTGCTTCGGGCTCGGGATGCCCCGATCCGTCGCTATTCCTCATTTCGGTCAAGAACTTCCAGAGGGGAGGGGACATGGTGCCTAACTCGGTCATTGTAAAGCTATCGCCGCTCGGGAACTTCACGGTCCCAGTGGTGCCGTGCTGGGAGTCCCAGACGCGGAATAGTGGATGACGTAGGATTTCCTCGGACGTGCGGTAAACAGTTGGGAATGTTTGATTCATTGGTATTTTTCTAGTGTTTGGAGATTTTTCAAAGCCGCAAAAAGGTCGCTCTGGCCCTCCTCTTTGATCCTGACCGCTTCAGCGACGGCTTCGT
>JALZUV010000007.1 GCA_023301245.1 Rickettsiales bacterium | reverse complement strand
GGCATATAAATCGTTAATGTTTTTTTTGCGCTGCGGTTGTGCCCGGCAGATTGCCAGCTGTGTAGTCAAACCCACCACGCGTTTCCATGTATAAATCCATTCAAGGAGTTTCTGTGTTGTTTCGTATGTCTATTTAACCTTGATTGTAGAACACAATGCACGGTACTTGTGTGCCGTGGCATACCGCAGGGTCAGTAAAATAATCACGGTGGTCCCCATTGTTTGTTCTTAAATAGTGCTAACCTCGCTCCGGTGGATGGGAAAAACACGAAGTTAAATTCACCAAGCTTCCGCACTCAAGTGCTGTGTCGTGCATCGATTTAACTCGGCTCTACAACACAAACTACTACTACTACTGTGCAGTTGTATACGGCAGCGTGAGCGGGTCGACCCGCCCCGATCCTCCCGTTGGAGTAATAATGCCAGGTGTGCAAACTCGCACACCCAAAAAAAACACGCCATGGCGCTTACTCGTTAGGGTCGGTCCAATTACGCTCCACCATACCCTCTTCTGTCGTTGGCCCGTCTATCCTTTCTGAATACGTCACTACTACCAACGAATCAGGGCGCACGATAATTTTCCTGGCGCTCCATCAACTCCTCTAGCTTCTGCCTCAGTTCTACAATTGACACATTGTTGGCACATGTCCCCCCACGAGAACGAAACTCTTTTCTGCACTTGTTCCTGCTAAGCGTCGCGACATCGTTTTTCGCCAGGGGCGACCTTCCCGCCAAATGCGATACCCGCAACTCTGACTTAGGGCCGCCGCCACCTTCGGGGACGCGATGCACACGTGCGTAGAGATCTCGCCCTTTGACGGCAAAGTATTCTTCCAGCAAGACGTCAGTGGTCGCTCCGCGATATTGTTTGACGGCTGCTCCACTCTGAGTACACTTCAAGGAATGGCCAATAACGACTGCGTTGTACAAAAAAGCGGCCTCATTCCACATCTTCTTAGCTGGTACACTCTTAGACCGTGCGCGCGCCACACAGTCAACGGCCAGATCTTGCTCGTCAGGTGTCTCGATCCTTACGGCCTGACCAGCGGGATTGTACCTCCTGTTCTTGTCGGCGACGCCGTGCTTGGTCGGGCTCGGGATTCCTCCGATACATGGTGGCGCGGCCGATACACGCGTACGTGCAGCTTTCAAGGCAAAACAAAAAAAACAGGAAGAGACGGGGAGAGGCGCGGCGATAAAGGTTCATGTCAGCACACGGCATTCGACGCAACTGACCGGAATACAAACTCGTCGTGCCCGTTAGGAACAGAGTATTTGCCGTCTATTAATAGTAGCGGTGCTTCTTCGACTCGTAAACTTAGGGTAATGGACACCCTTTCGTTGCAATATCTGGTACGCAACAAAACCACCGCAATTTTTGACACCGTGAGCGATATGCAAAATGCAACGCAACCACGCATGATTTGGACAGTGTTCGGACGGCATCGCTCACCTTGAGTTTGGGTCGCTAGCCTGTGGTTCCGGCCCACAAAACCCTCCACGTCACCCGATCCCAATCCACCCTCCCACCCCATTACTGCGCTCGACTCCGAAGAAACTCCAAGGTCTGCCGAGGGTCCGCTCAGCACACCACAGCACCATGAATTTCCGGCTGCGCCCCCACCCTCCGCCAACAGCTGATCCGTGCGTGGTTCAGGTTGCGCCCCGCTGGCCATGAAAGATGGCGGCAGAACATCCCTCGACCCGCTCAGCACTGCTCTATCAGCATGGGCCCCACCAACCCCTCCCGCCGCGTCATCCTTGCCAGCCGCGCTCCCACCCTCCGCCATCAGCTGATCCGTGCGTGGTTCAGGTTGCGCCCCGCTGGCCATGAAAGATGGCGGCAGAACATCCCTCGACCCGCTCAGCACTGCTCCATCAGCAGGGCCCCCACCAACCCCTCCCGCCGCGTCATCCTCGCCAGCCGCGCCCCCACCCTCCGCCATCAGCTGATCCGTGCGTGGTTCAGGTTGCGCCTCGCTGGCCATGAAATATGGCGGCAGAACATCCCTCGACCCGCTCATCACTACTCTATCAGCAGGGCCCCCACCAACCACCCCCACCGCGTCATCGTCGCCAGCCGCGCCCCCACCCTCCGCCATCAGCTGATCCGTGCGCTGTTCAGGCTGTGCCCCGCTGGCCATGTAATATGGCGGCAGAACATCCCTCGCCCCGCCCAGCACTACTCTATCAGCAGGGGCCGCACCCAAACCCCCCGCCACATCATCCTCGCCTTCCGCCTGACCCTCGCCTGCATGAGGAAGATCATCCAGGGGGAACAAATATATCAACCAAAGCGTTCTTAGTATACGATATAGCCCACTCAACCAGTATATAATTTATATACCTCGCATAGTAAAAGTAACGCAGATACTACGAGTTTTGTTGTCGTGTCGCGTCCAATTTACGGGGCCGTGCCGGCCTTAATATATGTTGCATACCAGGTGTGTGTTTTTAACCTATAATTCGGGAAAATTTGTCTTTTCCGCAGCAGCAGCTGTAGCAGCAATACTATTTCCAGTATATGTATAATCGTGGGCCCTGATTCATGCGATACGGAAAGCGTCACACTTGCTCAACCAAACCCGTTCTAGCTGTTCATCCGACATTTAAGTAAACCCCAATCATTTGGTAACCACAAGCAGATCACAAAAGCATCCGCCTTGTTGAGTTTGCATCCCGCAAAGATATTCCTGCATTTTGTAAGTCTGCAGCCTCTTAACCCGGACAACTACTTTTCGGCGTTTGTGCTGTAAGTAACACGGGGCTCCGTCAGTGGCTGGTATCGTTCGGTATGCGGTGGTTGGCATTGTCGCCGAAGTTCAATGTTATCCGATCCGTACTACAGTACATCTGCGGCGCGACAATCTGTACGTTTTTGAAGCAACGTTTATGGTAATAGATGGCGAATGATATTTACAGCGTTCGTTTTCGAGCCGTTTTTCGAGACCGAAGATTGCGTCGGAATGATCTGGTGGTTTAGCCTTAAAACGTTGTCGTGGACGAAATATTTCTTCAGGGGTCTGATGGTTGGGCAACGTAGGTTTTGCTCGGGAGGTATGCTGTTGAAGGGCCTCCTGCCGCTAGAATGTATGTACTACATCTCGTAAATAACACGCAAGGGGGGTAATGATGACTAAGTAATGAATTTAATCAAAAAAAAAATGGGGGGAGGGGGAGGGTTGTAATGAATGAACTTTAGCGCAACAGGGACACAATATAATCCAGAGTACTTAGTTGCGTAATTAATTATTTACTCGAACAATCAACAGACTTCAATATATACTCGAATAATCAACAGACACATAAAAACACCTGACTGAGTGGCCCCTTTAAAGCATAAAAACACGCACCTTCCGCATGCTCGCCTGCGTTCTCAACGGCAAAGGGTGCGTTGAGCAGTCTCGCATCCTCGCCGATGCCAAGGAGCTTGCTACACTCTTCCCGTTCCTCCTCCCGAAACCTAGTGAGGTACTCGTGGCCCATGTACTCTTTGCAGCCTTCTTCCACCTGGGAACGCGGCACGTGGGCGGAAAAAAAGCAATAAGCCGGCCGCAAATAATATAGATATCCCGATTCCAAAAAACAATATTGAACTCGCGACCGAAGGGTTACCGGCGGGGCTGTCCGTGAGTTTCCTCCCGGGCAAGGGCCGTCGATGTTGGTCCACAATTTCTTGAGCCTCAGTCCCTGCCAGTACTGCCCTTCGATGAGATCTGGCTTGCAGGCGCCGCGGCGGATCTCGATGTGACGATTGAAGTTCCAGATGAAGAGGTCGACTTCCCGCTGTGACCGACCTTCACCGAGCCTTGGTGCCTTGGTCACCACGTGTCCGTTCAGGGCGCTGCGCGGCATGCCGGTCATAGGGAGGGAGTAAATGTGACTGACGCAAGGTGGTTGGCTATGGAGGCCGCTTCGAACCACAAACAATAGCCGCCACACACACACCCTTGGGGGACAGCCCCCCCTCGCCCCCCTCCCCCCCACATGTTACCTCCATCTGTGTACGCACATTCAGGCAAGGAAATATTTTGGTAACGCAACGACCTTCACCTATGGGCGCTTTCGTTCTTGCCCGTGCCTTCGATCTTGTGCACGGTCGCGAGCCCCGTCTCGGGGCCTATCTTGTCAACCGTGTACGCTTCCTTCACACTCCTCCCAGTGTCAGTGCACTTCTTCCTGATGCACTTGAGCACATTGTCGAACGCCTCCATCGTGCTTGCCGAGACACCTCTCCTCTCTCTGTACAGGGTCACCGCGTACGTGCGAGGAAAACAAGTATCAACACGTGTCTTCTTGAGCGTCTTCTTGAGCGTGAAGAACACAACACATAACACGCGGCGAAGGATGATCGCGCGCACTCTTATCTCGCGACTAACGAACTGTGCTGACCGAATGTTTGGTATGTCCTGTTCACCGTCAAAAGCGGAGCGGGGCCCACCACCGAATGCACTGCATCGAGAGCGTAGTACGGAGGTTTATCACGACACATATTTGGCATGTTGTTTGCCAAATTGGCAAGTTTGTGGAAATTTGGATTTGCCTGAATAGCAAGCTTTTAACCAACTTTTTCTTGGATAATTTCGTAGCCCTTCGTCGACAAGTTTACGGAAAATGTAAATAGCTCTTTTCTCATTTGGTTTGCTACTTCGAGAGTCGTAAAAAACAACTTGCTAAAAACTTGCCAAATTGGCAAGTTTGCAATGTGT
>JALZUV010000006.1 GCA_023301245.1 Rickettsiales bacterium | reverse complement strand
CGGTGGATTACTCAGATATAGATAATACTCTAATGCCCAATGACATTGGTTTTGCAGATTGGCGCAAAAATTTCAAGACAGAAAAAGAATAGATTAAAATTACAAATTTGAACGCTTTGCCTCAAACCCCATAAACAATTCCTCGTCTGTTCCTGTCATCCATGTTTGGCATCCCAGCTCGGTTAGGGTTTGGAAGAGGGCTTGGCGGCGGGAGGCGTCTAGGTGGGCGACTACTTCGTCTAGCAGTAGGATGGGCAAGCGGTTTTGGCGGTGTTTCATGGCTTGGGCTTGGGCGAGTAGCAGCGATAGCATGAGTGCTTTTTGCTCGCCGGTGGAACAATAAGCAGCCTCGACCCCTTTGTCGGAGAAGATGACTTCTAGCTCGGTTTTATGTGCGCCGTGGCTGGCGCGGCCTGTTTGCGCGTCGGCCACGCGGCTGGCCGCGAGTTCGCGTGCTAGCGTTTCTTCAATTTCGATGGCAGGCTGTGTGGCTTGATTTAACTGGGTTTCAGCGAAGCCTTGTAGTGATAGCTTTGCTTTGGGGAAGGCATCATGCAGGTCGTTCATTGCATGGTTTAGTGCCTCTAGCATCTCCAAACGGGTGGCGGCGATGGCCAGTGAGGTTTCGGCCATTTTGCGCTCAATAGAGCTTATCCATATGGCGTCGCCGTAAGTGGAGAGTAGCTTTGCGCGTTCGCGGCGTAAATAGTCATATTTAGCAATAAACGCGCTGTGATGCGGCAGAAATACGGCACAGATTTTATCGTAAAAATGGCGGCGTTCGCGCTGGCCTTCGTTAAATAACCCATCCATTTGCGGAGTTTGCCAAAGCACGGCAAAATGTTCGCTTAATGCAGCTTGGCTTTTTAATGGTTCATCGTCAATTTTGATGATGCGTTTATCTTTACGATCAGGCCGTTGTCCTGTGGCAAAACGGATGTCGCCAGCGCCATTATGCAATTCAGCCGCGACTCCCCAACCGATATCTTGCGCGATGGGCTGATGCTGTAATTGTGCAAGTTTAGCGCCACGCAACCCCCTGCCCGGTGCTAATAGCGATATGGCTTCGAGCAGATTAGTTTTGCCAACTCCATTATCGCCAGTAAGAATAACATTACTGCCCCCAGCTTTTAAGGTAAGCGAAGGGTAGTTACGAAATTGCGTTAACGTAATGGAGTCTATCGCAAGCCGATAATCAGCAGGCGTTTGTAGCTTTTTAATGGGCGAATTATCAGACACGCATCGGCATGATGACGTAAACAGCGCCAACATCACCTGGGTCGCGCACGAGAGCTGGCGAGGTCGATTCAGCTAATACAAACTGTACGGTCTCCCCTTCAATTTGCGCTAACATATCAAGCAGATAGCGCGAGTTGAAACCTGTTTCAATTTCATCAGCGGAGTAAGTAACTTCCACTTCTTCCGATGCGCTGCCATGCTCGGGGCTTTTAGCCTCAAGCTTTAAGCTGCCTTGCGTAAGGTGCAATTTAATGCCGCGAGATTTCTCGGTGGCGATAACCGATACACGGTCAACTGCGTTTGAAAGCTCTTTGCAATTCACTTCCATAATCTTGTCATTTCCAGAAGGAATAACGCGAGTATAGTCAGGGAATGTACCGTCAATTAGCTTTGAGATAAGCACCGTATCGCCTGCGCGGAAACGAATTTTTGTCTCAGATAGCGAGATATCAATCGTGCCATCAGTTTCTTCGGTCAATTTACGAAGTTCGCCAATGGTTTTGCGTGGAATAATAATACCTGGCATGCCCGCAGCACCTTCAGGAACTGAAGTTTCCATACGCGCTAGGCGGTGGCCATCAGTGGCGACGGTGCGCAGCACTTTATTGCCATTATCTTCGGTTGTGTGCATGTACACACCGTTGAGATAGTAACGAGTTTCTTCGGTAGAAACGGCGAAACGAGTTTTCTCAATTAAGTTATGAAGTTCGGCAGCAGGTAGTGAAAAATGATGCGTTAAATCGCCTTCATCCATCACAGGGAAGTCGCCAACAGGAAGTGTGGCAAGGGAGAAGCGCGATGAGCCACAACGTAATGTTAGTTTAGCGTCATCAGCTTTTTTCTCGATAGTGATGGTTTTGCCATCAGGTAATTTGCGAATAATGTCGAAGAAAGTGTGAGCGGGCACAGTCGTTGCGCCTTCCATGCTCAAGTTAGCGTCGGCTTTATCTTCAACCGAGATATCCATATCAGTGGCGCTGAGTTTTATGCCCCCCTCGCCTGCTTCGATGCGGATGTTTGAAAGAATCGGAATAGTGCCACGGCGTTCAACAACTGACTGCGCGTAATTTAATGATTTTAATAAATCGGCACGTTTCATTTCCGCTTTTAGGCTAGCGGTGACTTCTGGTGCGGCTTGTTTTTCTAAAGCTGACATTGATCGTTCTCCCTCGAATGATATTCGAATATTCTTATAATTACAAAAAATATAGGAAAGCTGCGCATTACAAGCAAATAGAAAAGCTCACTTATCCACAGATAATAACGGCTTTTGTGGATAAGCTAGGGTTAACCGCGCAATTTTTGGATAAGTAGCTGCACGTCTTCTTCAACGCCCGTATCTTTTCCGCATAATTCGTCGATACGTTTTACGGCATGAATGACGGTGGTGTGGTCGCGTCCACCAAACTTTCGGCCAATTTCGGGCAAGCTACGTGAGGTTAGCTTTTTGGCTAAATACATCGCAATTTGTCGAGGGCGTGCCACCACGCGTGAGCGGCGAGCCGACTGCATATCCGACATTTTAATGTTAAAATGCTGGGTTACTTTCTTCTGAATATCTTCAATCGTGACGCGTTTATCGTTAGCACGAAGTAAGTCTGACAGCACCTCTTGCGTAGTTTCTAGCGTAATTGCACGCCCCACTAATGTTGAATGGGCAACCACACGGTTCAATGCGCCTTCAAGCTCGCGCACGTTGGAGGTGATGCGATGAGCCAAAAATTCAATTACCTTATTAGGCACGGCCACATTTGGCATTTGCTCTAGCTTCGATTGCAAAATGCCTAAGCGAAGTTCGTAAGTGGTGGTGTGAATATCTGCCACCAAGCCCCAACCAAGGCGCGAACGGATGCGCTCTTCTAGGCCTTCAATATCGGCAGGTGATCGGTCAGCGCTGATAACAAGCTGCTTATTTTGATCAACGAGCGAGTTAAACGTGTGGAAAAATTCTTCCTGCGTCGATTCTTTGCCTGCAATAAATTGAATGTCGTCAATCATCAATACATCAACTGAACGGAAAAGCTCTTTAAAAGCAAAGGCTTCTTTGTTGCGTAATGCTCGAATAAATTGATACATGAATTTTTCGGCTGACATGTAAATGACGCGGCGCTTAGGGTCACGCTGGCGAATTTCCCATGCAATCGCATGCATTAAATGCGTTTTGCCAAGCCCTACTCCACCATAAAGGAAAAGCGGGTTGCAGCCTGTTAGCACTTTGCCACCTTCGGCAACGCGCTTTGCAGCCGCACGGGCGAGTTCGTTAGGTTTACCCACGACATAATTATCGAAGGTAAAGCGAGGGTCGAGTGGCGAAGAGATAGAGAGTGACTCATCATCTTCCACTGTTTCGGCTTTTGCTCGCGCAGCATTGGCTTGGGCTGCCTCTGTCGATGCAACTGCACTGCGGTCAACAATGATAGAGAATTGCTGAAGGTTCGGTAATTCTTCTGTCCATAGGCGCTGTAGGTCATCAACATAATGCGATTGCACCCATTCGCGCATGAAGCGTGTTGGCACGGCAAGCGTGATAGAGCTTTTAGAAGCTTGGTTAAGCTGAAGCGGCGCAAGCCAGCTGCGATAAGTAGTTTCGCCCAATTCTTCACGGAGATGTTCGCGGATGCGATTCCATGCCGTTTTATAATCGGCACTAATACTAGCCGCTTGTGTTTGGGGTGTTTTTTGGTCGCGTGGGGTGCTCATGATGGCTTCCCCCATGCTAAATTGCTAGCTTTCCAACCGCGTTCAGCATCCATGCCGCCAACGATATTATAGCTTTGGTCATAACCCAGCTGCATGGCAAGTTGAGCCGCTTCAAACGAGCGCCCACCTGATTTGCATATAAAGAGAATCGTTTGCTCAGGCTTTGCTTTCGCTTGGAATTCTTCAGCGAAATGAGGGTTAGCCTCAAAATCTGGCGCTAGGCGCCACGGTATTAAAATAGATTCCCCACCTATAGAAGATAAATCTGGCTGACCTGCATCCGGCAATTCTTGCTCTGTACGCACATCAACCAATAGTGTCTGATGATTCTGTAGCATTTCCAATGCTTGGGTCGGTGTAACCTGTTTGACCGTTTCACTTAACGGACTACCCTTGGCACTGTGCAACATAATAAAAGACTCCCTGTGCCGGCTTGATGCCGATCTTCAGTTTAACGTTATTAGAATAGAAAAGCTGTTAGTTAGGCAGCTTGCTTAAAGGCTTTAACCTGCGCACTAAGACGGCTTGTCTTACGTGCGGCGGTATTCGCCTTTAGAATGCCTTTAGTAACACCACGTGCTAATTCACGTTGAGCGTCACGGAAGGCAGAGTCAGCCTTAGCGGCGTCCCCTTCTTCAATCGCAGTGTCGATACGTTTAATGAACGTACGGATACGGCTGCGACGTGCTTTATTTAATGCTTCACGCGTTGCCGTTTGACGAATGCGTTTTTTAGCAGATTTATGTTGAGCCATTTGTTTTAACCAATTCTTAAATTTGTGTGTTTAGAGTTTCCGCAAACTAGCCATCTGTGGCTTTTACGTCAAGCGCGTTTAACAAAGTTTTCCACAATAATAAACCATTTAATAACGGGGTATTAGTGATTAACATCCCGTTATTTTTGACATATTTCACAGAAAAAAGTTGAACGACCGGCCATCACTGCAACTATGAGTGGTGACGAGCAGGCTGAGCACGGCTGTTTAGCGTGTCCATACACTTTAAAGGCGTGTTGGAAATATCCTGCCTTGCCGTCGCTGCCTGCAAAGTCGCGTAATGTGGAGCCGCCCGAGGCGATGGCAGCAGTTAAAACCTCTTTAAGTGATTGTATAAGCTTTGTAATTTCTTTTTTCTTCAGTGAGCTCGCAGGGCGCGCAGGGTGGATGCCTGCCATAAATAAGGCCTCGCTCGCATAGATGTTTCCGCAGCCTGCAACCAGCGCTTGGTCTAGTAAAACGGGCTTTATCGCGCCTTTACGTTTGGCGATGCTCTTTTGAAAATACTCAACCGTAAAGCGTGTTTCATCAAATGGGTCAGGGCCCATTTTATTAAGCCTCGGATGCTCTAAAAGCCGTGAAGTTTCACATAATAATAAAAAGCCAAAACGGCGCGGATCGTTGTAAATAGCCACTTCCCCGCTATCCATAAGCAATAAAGCGTGGTCGTGCTTCTTCAATTCTTGCGGCATGATTGGTTCGACGCGGAAGGTACCCGACATGCCTAAATGTCCCAAAATGCTTTGCCCATTTTCGAGGCCAAGCACTAAATACTTACCCACACGCGAAAAGTGGATAAGTTTTTGCCCTGTGAGTAATTCTTCAAACTCATCGGGAATGGGCCAACGCAAATCGCGGCGCATAATTTCAACTGTCTCAATGCGCTTATCTTGCAGATAACTCTGCAAACCGCGGCATGTGGTTTCAACTTCAGGCAATTCAGGCATAAAGACTGTATAGAGCCCCTTTTCTTTTGTTTCAAACCCCTTATGCTGGCACCCATTATGACAAATACAGAAAAAACTACCCATTTTGGCTTTGAAGATGTTCCTGTTGAAAGCAAGCAAACCCGCGTGCGCGGGGTGTTTGATTCGGTCGCTTCTAAGTATGATGTAATGAATGATGTGATGAGTGGTGGCTTACATCGCTTGTGGAAGAATCATTTCGTGGCGCAATTGCCGATGCGTAATGGCGCTCATTTGCTCGATTTAGCGGGCGGCACGGGCGATATTAGCTTTCGATACTTACAGCGCGCTCACAAACAGGGCGTGAAGGTGAAGACTACCATTAGTGATATCAACGCGGCGATGTTAGCGGAAGGGCAAAAGCGCGCCCTCAACCAAAATATGTCGCATTTTGGCGAAATTGAATGGCTTGAGGCCAATGCCGAAAAGCTCCCGTTACCCGATAACTCTGTTGATGCAGTGACCATTGCCTTTGGCATCCGTAACGTCACCCATATAAATACGGCGCTTAAAGATATTTACCGCGTGTTAAAAGTAGGTAGCCCGTTTTATTGCCTAGAGTTTAGCCCTATCAACACCCCTATCGTTAAAGAAATTTACGATGCCTATTCCTTCAACTTCATCCCAAAATTTGGGCAGGCAATTACGGGCGATAAGGACTCTTATCAATATTTAGTAGAGAGTATTCGTAAATTCCCTACTGCAGAGAATTTTCAAGCGATGATTTGCGAAGCGGGCTTTGAGCGTACGGCTTTTGAAAAGTTAACAGGTGGCGTTGTTGCCATCCATAAAGGGTGGAAAGTTTAGTGCGGCATCATCTCAAAAATTCATTCCGAATATTGCGTGTCGGCTGGGTGCTGGCGCGGCATGACGCGTTGTTTCCGTTGCAGGAAACTCGCGTGGCGCCTGTTACTACATTACTGTGCAAAATATTCCGTAAACGTAGTAAATTACGTAATGGTGAACGGCTTGCGTTAGCCTTACAAAAATTAGGACCAAGCTATATTAAGTTTGGGCAATCTATGTCTACCCGCTCGGATATTATTGGCGATGAAATTGCCAAAGACTTAGCCAATTTACGCGATGCACTACCGCCCTTCTCGAGCGAGCAAGTGCATCAGATAATCGAAAAAGACTTCGGCCAACCTGTTCAAGAGCTCTTTAAGGAATTTGACGACACGCCTGTAGCTGCAGCTTCCATCGCGCAGGTGCATTTTGCCACCACCAAGGCGGGCGATGAAGTGGCCGTTAAGGTGCTGCGCCCCGATGTTCGCGCCGAATTCGCCCGCGACATTGAGCTATTCACGTGGATAGCAGGATTACTCAAAAACCGTCCGGAGCTATACCGTTTTAAACCGGTAGAAGTGGTGCAAACCTTTGCCGATTCGGTTCAAATGGAGCTAGACCTTCGCTTTGAAGCTTCCGCTGCTGATGAGCTGCGGAAAAACATGGCAAATGACGAAATGTTCTATGTGCCAGAAGTTTACTGGCCACTAACCTCTGGCCGCGTGCTGGTGTTGGAGCGTTTGAACGGCACGAAAATTAGCGATTTAGAGACGTTAAAAGCCAAAAAGCATGATTTTAAAGCGCTCGTGAAAATTGCCGCTGAAGGCTTCTTCAACCAAGTGTTTCGCGATGGCTATTTTCATGCCGATTTACACCCCGGAAACCTATTCGTACTCGATGATGGGCGGATTGCCGTGGTTGATTTTGGTATTATGGGGCGTGTTAGCTGGCAAGAGCGGCTCTATTTAGTCGAAATATTGCGCGGGTTCTTGCAAGGTGATTACCGCAAGGTGGCACAAATGCACTTTAACGCAGGCTATGTGCCCGCACATAAAAATGTCGATCACTTTACGACTGCTTGCCGCGCGATTGGTGAACCTATACTTGGATTGCCAGTTGATGAAATCTCAGTAGCGAAGTTGCTTGAGCAGTTGTTTGAAGTGGCTTCTAGCTTCGAAATGCAAACACAGCCACAGCTATTATTGTTACAAAAAACCATGATGGTGGCCGAAGGCGTGGGGCGCATGTTGCAGCCTAACGTCAATATGTGGAAATTAGCTGAACCTCTAGTGATGGAGTGGGCAATTAGCAATTTAGGGCCAAAGGCACGTATTAAGTACATGGCCGAACAAGCGCACGATATTGCCGAGCGCCTGCCGACAGCCCTAAAGCACGCCGAAAATGTTTTGAAAAAAATGGACAGTGGCGGCATTAAGTTGCACCCCGATACAGTGGCCTCGTTGCTTGCTGAACGCAAGCGCAGCCATAACCATTGGTTGTTATTAGCATGGGTTGGAATGGCGGTTTTTGTGGGAGTGTTATTTCTAAAATAACCGTTGTGGTTGCGGTTGTATTAATGGTATTACATAATAATTATGCACATTAAATCAATACTCCTTATTATCACTGGCAGCGTAGCGGCTTATAAGTCGTTAGAACTAATCCGTAATTTCCGTAAAGATGGCGTTGAAGTTGACGCTATTATTACGAAAGGTGG
>JALZUV010000005.1 GCA_023301245.1 Rickettsiales bacterium | reverse complement strand
TTATAGCCACGAATTAGATTCACTTTTAAATCTGTCGCCTCTTGTGCTGTTTTAATCGGCACGAGTTTTTTGCTTTCGGTCACCAAATGCACAATATATCCCAGCTCGTTCAACATATAGTCGGTTACTTTTGAGCTGGCATCTTCCGCGTGATCTTCATAGAAAATGACAGGGTTAGTTTTTAGAAATTCAACGCCACCTTGAAGGGCTTCAATTTCCACCCCCTCAACATCTAATTTTAGCAGAAAGTTTTGCCGATTATTTGGGATATCTTTTATCAATTCATCTAAGCTGGTGGTGGTTACTATTTCTTGCGGGCTTGCGGCAGATTTACTGCGCGACAATAACGAAACACTCGCATGGCCAGCAGGTTTATAAAGCGGCAATGTTTCACCTACCCTCCCCCAGATAGCTTTATGGTTTTGATTAATTTTAAGACCGTTAGCTTGAGCATGCAATTTTACTAATTCAAAATTCTCTTCTAGCGGCTCCACTGCTATCGTAGGTTTTTGTCCATATTTTTGGCTGGCAGCAAAACAGCTCCAATAGCCCATATTCGCCCCGCAATCGATAAAGGTGAAATCCTCACCCTTCAACCGATTGAGAATATAGTGCAATTCGGGTTCATACTCAAACTGTGGGGAGATAAGTCTATTCCAATAAGAATCTCCCACATCCACACTAAATATCAGACCTGATTTTAACACCATCCACTGCCGTTCTTTCACCGCAAAAACCTTTAATACTGGCCGACATATACGCCAAAAACCACGGTATTTTAGTGCGATAAAAAAGAAGGAAACCAGCCAAAGCAGCTTCATGGCTATTTGCTCATTAAGCGTGCCATCAACGGTCTTACCATTTTTAATGTGTAGAGTTGTTGCCATAAAATGTAGCGACCTTACTAGTGAATAGCGCCATATATAAAATGGCGCGTGAGTTTTGCAACATTATAACGCATGATAACAGTTATGCTACATTCGATAATCAAATCAATGTCTTTGGTCATATTTATGCGTGTGGGTGGTATTGCACTACAGCTACTTTGGTTTGTCATCTTAGTGCGCCTGCTGCCATTAGAAGCTGTTGGTGTTTATAGCGTTATCAATAGTGCGTGGATTTTAAACCGTGCGCTTGGGCCAATTGGCTATGAAATGGCATTTTTACGAGAAGGTGGCGCGCAAGTTGCCCAACATAATTACGGCCATGCTAAAAGCTATTTAGAATATGGCGTCAAGCAATCGCTTCTTATCAATACGCTACTTTATATCGCCGTCGCCGTAGGAATTTTCATCTGGCAAGACTCCATTCGTTTTATCTCTCTTACCACTTTATATATTGCGCTTATTGGCAGCTATGCTTATTTGCTTTTTGGTTTTTATTCTGCAGCTATGTTAACGCTAGAAAAACAAATTTCTGCTCATGCATTAGAGTCATTACTCCTGCCATTTTCTGTACTAGCTTCCGCACTAGTCATGTCGTTTTTTGAATATCTAACCATTGATAGTCTTATCATCGCGCAAACTATTATCGCACTAATTATCGCCATCATTTATTTTATTCTTACCCGTCGAAATTATGGCAAGCATCGTGAAAGTTTAACGCGTGAACAACAACAGAATTACAAACAATTGGCTCGCCGCTTATTTGGGACGATTGCTTTTAATAATTTGAATATTCGCTTCCCCGTTATTCTATCACCATTCTTAATTGGAGTAGCAGGCACTGCTTTGCTTGAGGCCGCAATTCGGTTTGCTTCATTGCTTGGGGTCATTCAGTGGTGCGCATCATTTGTTATCGCCCCTAAGCTTTCGAAAGTTGATAGAAACCTTGAAGCGGAGACATTGCAGAAGCTTTTAGTCATTGGCTGCTGGTTAGTATTTATTCCTTCTTTTATTCTATTTCTTACCCTCGCCTTTGGTGGCGAAATTTTACTAAACTTTATAGTGGGGGATGTATATGTAGGCGCTTATATTCCGATGGTAATTTTATCGCTGGGCTACCTAATTAACAGCTCATCTGGCCCAACTACCCATTTTTACATGCTACTAGGTCATGAAAAAACAACCTTACGGATTAGTGTTTTAGAAACCGTAGTAACGCTATTTCTATTACTAACCTTAAGCCACTATTACGGCCTAATGGGAATGGTGGTAGCAATGAGTTTTGGACTATTTTTACGCAACCTATGCTTAAATATATTCCTCGAAAAACTAATATCGCTCTATAGTGCAATATGGTCGATACGTGGCTGGAAAAAAGCCATCTCTATCGGTAAAAATCATGCTGAATAAAGCCACTTTTATTGAAGAAGATAGAGCTTATAAACACGGGCGAATTCTTCTCATTGTTTTCGGCTGTTTATTTGTTCCGTCTTACACAATATTTTCTGGTTCATCGCTGCGGTTTATTTTTTACCTCTTTCCATTTTTCTCGTTAGGCTATTGGTTTATAAGTTCGCCTAGCAACCGCCTTGCATTCAGTACGCGCTATGTCGCGGCGCTCATGCTCTATTCGCTTATTGTACTTATTGGAACCTTACTAAGCTTTGACACGATAGATGCAAAAACTTGGATTGATGGACTCAAACCCATCCTCTACATTCTGGCCTTCATTCCAGCGATGCGATTTAACAATAATTCAGTCAAAATATTGACCGTTATATTTTTATTCGCTTCTATATTTTTATGGTTAGCAGGTGGTGGTACAACGCGCGGCGAATTGAACTTTGAAGAGTCACAAGGCCCACTAGAAAGTGGCATGGCTTTTCCACTTGGCGGTGTCTTTATTTACTTCCTTTTAAAGAAACAAAAATTATGGGCTTTTATTGCCTTTATTTTATTCTTTCTTGCATTTAAACGCGTCGCTTTTGCTGCAGCATTTATCATATTTTGTTTAATTATTTTCAACCGTATTATCAGCAATGTATTTCAAATATCAAAATATAAACTGGCACTGGCTACCATGTTTGGGATTCTTGCCTTCGGGGTTTTTATCAATGTATTTTATTACGAATTTTTCACCTACCTACTTGGCTTCACTTCCGGAACAATGACGGTGATGGATATTACAATGGGGCGCGCTCATGAGTTTGATATTCTCTCCTCACAATATGGCCAACAAGATTTAATCAACCTATTATTTGGCAACGGCCCTGGCGATGCAACACGCAAGTTAGTTGAGATAACCATTAATTACCCCACTCAAGTGCATAACTCTTTTTTAATGTATTTTTATGACTTTGGAGTGGTTGGCTTCGCTATGTTGCTGACTAGTTTTTATGTCATATTTAGTCGCAATACATTTGGAATCTATTTATTTGCCTATAATTTAATTCTGATGGTAACCGATAATACTTTTATTCATCACTATCATCAGATTACTTATTTCATTCTAATTGCTGTCACTGAATATGAATTACGCCAGCCAAAATATGGAGGTAAAGATGGAATCGCCGTCTAACAATATCTACCCCGCGCTCGACACGAGCTGCCGTAAATTTGACTATGCAGGTTGGGATCCATTTGATGCACTTAACAGCAAAATATTTCAAGCCACACCGCTGGCGAAATCTCGCTGGATGAGGCTTGCATGGTTGCAATTATTCAAACGTATTCCCATTAATTTTCGCCCAATAGCCTTTGTGCCACGCACGCATAACGGCAAAGCGCTGGCACTTTTTGTACGGTCATATTTACTGCAGGGCGACAAAGAGTCGGCACGCTATTGTTTAGATAAAATGCTCACACTTCGCAGCACAGAACAACAATGGGGTATGGCCGCATGGGGTTACCCATTTGACTGGCAAGCGAAGGCTTTCTTTGTAGCTAAAGGCGTGCCAAATGTTATCTGCACTACCTATGCCACCCTCGCCATTGATGCGGCAAAAGAAGCGGGCATCATAGATAATGCCGATAGCTACATTACTGCTGCTGCTGATTTTGTTTTAGAGCACCTGTGGCGTGATAATGAGCAAGGTAAATATATTGCTTATATCCCTAGCGCTGATGCGCTGGTGCATAATGCTAGCCTATGGGGAGCCTTTATTTGCACCAAAGCATATGAAGTGAGTGGCGATGAGAAATATAAACTAGCGGCAATGGAAGCCATTGATACAAGCTTAAAGGTTCAGCAAGAAAATGGAGCATGGGTATATGGTGCGCTACCCCATCATCAGTTTATTGATGGGTTCCATACGGGCTATAATTTAGAGGCGCTGCACCGTATGAATATAATCCTAAAAGATGATAGGATTACCGCCGCCATTAAAGTTGGTATGAAATATTATCTGGATAGTTTCTTTAACACACAAGGCCAAGCAGCTTATTATCATCATAACCCTTATCCGCTAGATGCGCATTCTTATGCTCAAGCAGTCATCACTTTATCGCTCATAAAACCACAAGCTTATGAGGAAAAGCTGAATCTGATAATGCAGCATTCTATTGATAACTTATGGAATGGAAAAGACGCATTCTATTACCAGAAACATAAAGCTTATACGAATAAGATAAATTATTTACGCTGGACTCAAAGCTGGATGCACCTTGCATTAAGCACGGTTAAACAACATTCCAAATAAGCTGCCGCCCTTAGTATTTTTGGGCGTATAGAGTAGCACTTCGTGCAATGTTTTAGGTTGTGCTACACTTAGGCTTTCTAGGGTATTAATGTATTTGCCCGCCAAATCTATATGGCCGCCTTTTTCGTAAAAATGCACCACGGTACCAGTACGCGTAATAAGGCTCTGCCAAAATGGCAAGTCGCGTTGCGCAGGTAGATCGATAATAATGCGGTCAAATAATTTACCAAATTCACGCAACAGATATTCGAATCGTTCAAAGTCTCGTAGAATTTGAACGCTCATTTTGGGATTACCTGAACTCATAAAATATAAGTTCCCCTCCACCCTTTGGATTACCTCATTGGATGGCATTTTTCCAACCATTGCATTGGCAAAACCTTCTTCGTTTTTTAGCCCTAACTCTTCCGCTAAAGATGATTCTTTTACGTTCGCATCAATCAATAAAGTCTTACCTTTTTTGCTGGCAAAGCGCTTTGCCATTTCAATCGTAAGCTCGGTTTTTCGTGAGGTTGCTATATTAGCAGTGATGGCCGTAATATTATTTTTCTTTTGATTGGCAATATAAGAAAATTGCGCAACCACTTCTTCCATCACATCCTCTACACCTTCACCTTTCGGACTATCTAAATCATAGATAGAAATTCCATGTTCACCGATAATTTGTTCGGCGCGTTTAAGGTGAAAATTTAAAACATTACTCGATAGGATAATAAAACTTAGCGCAATAATTCCGCCCATCATGGCAGCAAGCACCACCACTTGAATAGATTTATTACGCAAATTATGCCGCGCGATACGTGGGAAGTTTACAATGCTTGCATAATTAGGCAATGCACTCGCATCCGATTTAAAAAGTGAATACTGCTTTAATATCGATTCATATTTAGTTGTTTCTTGGCGTATTTTACTATTGAGCGTGAATAGCTTACCCTTAATTCCAGGTAGGCTTCCTAACCGCTTCTTAATAAGCCCTAGACGCGCCTTAAGCTGCGCCTCTTTATCAGCCGAGGCCTTCATGGCAGGATGGCCTTTAGTATAGACATGCTTTAGCTGCGCCTTCTGCATCTGCACTTGGCGTAATGCCTGCTCAAGCGATAAGCGCAACTCCAGCTGCCCACGTATTTCAGATTCAATATCCGCCACATCAATTTTTTGCATATAATCGCCGAGAGCAATTTCACTCTCTACAAGCTTAGCTTCAGCGGCGGCTAATTCCTTTTGCATCTCAACAATGGCACGATTTTTATTAGAAGAAATTCGGTTATATGCGCCAGAGATATAATCATTTACCATCGCTTCAGAAAACTTAAGCGCGTAATAAGGTTCCTTGGCATAATAGCGAACATCTAACAAACTCGACTTTTGCGTTGAGGCGCGCTTAACCACTTTTAGCGAGGTGATAGATTTTTCTATCATCGCTTCTTTCGAAAAAGTTTGAACTGCAAAAACTGAACCTTTGGGCGCGTTTATTTCGGAAATTTCGAGCGTGTAACTACCGCTTTTATCTTGAACATCGCCCACTGTTCCTGTGAATAATTCGAGATCATTATTATTAATAACGCTATAGCGGTTATCGCCTAATATATGCAGGCTAACCGTATGGCCATCTAACACGGCAGGAAACTTAAGTTGCTCCACTTTAACCGAAAATTCTGCCAGCTCTTTTTGTTTCTTTCCTGTTCTGAAGAAATAAATAGCTTTTTGCCATTTACTCATCATTTCAGGTGAATTTCTGAGCGTCACAAAACCATAGCGGTTCATGTCTTCAATCACCCGTTCGACGGTAGTCCATGAACGAATACGCCCAATTTCTGTATCAAGGTTAATGCTAGCCGTGGATAAAATCCCATCGATACTTACTGGCTCAATATTTATTGTCGAATGCACTTCGTAAGGAATGGGCCGCAGCGCATAAATTAACCCTAGAAAACCAAACATCGCACCAAATAGAATAATGAGCCAAAAGTTGCGTAGCACTTGGCGAATCAATGCATCAACATCAATGATATTTTGTTGCGGCGGTAATATCTCGGTTTGCTGTGACATTGCTATCTCAAAATATAAGGCGCAGGTTGAATGAGCGCAGAGAAACCAATAGGCAGCAACTGGTTAATAAAGCGGCTCCAGTTCGTTACCTGTTGCGTGCCAATATAGAGAACGTCTTGCGGCTGCACGTTAAATTTAGTGGCGTAAACATAAGTCTTAGGATTGTTGCCATCAAGGTGGTAAATCGACATTTTCCGTTTATCTTTTTGCACGCCAACATGTTCGCGCAATATGTAAATTTCCGAAGCATCGCCTGTATCAAGGTTCAAACCTTTTACCGCGCCTAAGGCTTCTGTCAAATTCATACCAGCAGCATTGATAGTGAGGGTTTTTGGTTCAACCACTTCGCCCATAACATAAAGCTGGTTGGCATGATTGCGCGGGATAGTGAGCGTATCGCCCGCATAGAGCGTTTTGTTAAATTGCGATGCGCCTTCAAAAATAAGTGCAGCAACATCAATTTCCTCCAACATACCATTTTTGCGCGTGATAGAAGCTGAACGTAAATCGGCTGTTGGTAGCGCACCTTTGGCTTGCGTGATAGCATCCATCACGGTGAGGGGCTTATGGGTTAGGGTTAACTCTTGCGGTTCGGTTACTTCGCCGCTAATTAATGCACGCGACGATCCAAAATCTGCGACACTCATTTCAAGCTGCGGATCTAGAAAATACTTCGACAGTGATTTTTCAACTATTTTCTGCACTTGCGAAAAAGGCTTATCGCCTACCCGCACTTTACCCGCATAGGGAATGCTAATGATTCCATCGCCATTAACAAGAAACCTATTCTCTGAACTTAACGCTGGTGCTTTAGGGAATATACGTGTGAGGCCAGATGAGCCATCAGCACTCACCACGTAAAGATTGATAAGCAACACATCACCCGCACCCACAACATAATCATACAGCTCCTCTTTTTTCGGAACCACCACAGGAGGGTTTGTTTCAAACGAACGGCGAGAACTATCGAGAAAACTCGCATCAATCTCTGTCACTTTATAGTCAATATCATCAAATGCAAAATTGCTTACAGGCGAGCTAACGGTGTTATAGCTGGGCACACAGGCGGTCATTAGCAGCAGCACTGCTAAACTCAATAAGGGTAGAATGTTAAAGGATAACTTCACTTTTTATTTAAACCTCCTGCACATTTTACTATCCTACTCATAAACGTAGCAAAATGCATTCCAAACCACCAACGACTAGTAAGATTTACTCAACATTGTCGCCCAATTACCCGTTATGCGTGTTTTAATGCTGCAAAAGAGGGAAAAATGTCGCTTAGTAACCTTTCGTTAAGCTAAGGTTTGTAAGGTGGGTTATTATACGCATAACCGAGGCAAGAAATGAAACAAATCGCACAAAATTACAAATCTGGAAAAGTGAGTCTGGAAGCGGTTGACCCGCCTGCAGTAAAAGCGGGAACGCTATTGGTGCGCTCATGCTATAGCGTTATTTCGCCTGGTACTGAAGGCATGAAAATTAAAGAGGGGAAAATGAATTTGGCGCAAAAAGCCAAAGCCCGCCCCGACCATGTGAAAAAAGTTTTAAGCTCGGTGCGCCAACAAGGCCT
>JALZUV010000004.1 GCA_023301245.1 Rickettsiales bacterium | reverse complement strand
TGACGCAAACACAAATGCAAGCGTCCTTTCAACCTATGCAATTTGCGAGCAGTTCAATCGTTCTGCCCGAGAGTAGCTATCGCGTCTACACTGGCGCGAAAGAGTTTAAAGAAGTTGAGGCGAGCTCGGCCTATGAAGCGATGCAAAAAACAGGTATTAAAAGCCCTCTCAAAATTGAACGTCATTCGTTGAGCCGCGTTGCGGTGTTGACGGAAGAAATGATTGGTCGCACAGCGGTTGCTCCAACCGAAGCAGCGCCTGCAGCTGTAGAGCAAGCAGAAGCTGAAGTTAGCGTTGAAGCTGCTCCCGAAGCTGCCGCTGAGGTTGCATTGCCAACGGAAGAAGATGCGGCAAGTCGTGGTCTTGAAGGCGACGAACTTGATGCACTTCTGATAGATAAAGAGGGATAGTATTTCCCCCCTTCCTGCTGCTATAGTGCGGCAGGATGATTTCAAAATATATTTTCTCCATCAGTTATGTGCTGCTAATTCCCTTTTTAAATTGGGCCTTTAGCTGGGCGCCTATTTGGGAATTGCCCGACGGTGGAAACTGGACTCCTTTCGCCATCTTACCCGGATTAGTCTTAGTGTTCCGCGATTTTGCACAGCGCGAGATTGGCCATAAGGTGTTGATATTATTGGTGGTTGGTACGGTATTATCCTATTTTCTCGCCCCTATAGAAATCGCCATCGCCAGCGGTCTCGCCTTCATGGTCAGCGAGTTGGTCGATTGGACGGTTTATACGGTCACTAAGCGCCCGCTATCGTCGCGTATTCTTATTTCCAGCATTGTTGCTGCCCCAATTGACACGACACTCTACCTCGTAGGCGCTAATATGGTAGTGCCGGGGGTTCTAACCATCGGCTCCATCATCGCCAGTATAGCCAGTAAACTAGCAGCAGCAGCCTTTATCGCATGGCTGGTAAGACGGCGTGAGGCCAATCAACCTGCCATATAATTAGGTAGCCAGTTTTCGTTCAGCTTGCGTAATTCGCTTATTTTAGTGCTGAAATGTCCTTCGACGGTTAGTTCGTCGGCGCTTGTTGTGCCGAGTTCAGTCAAGGTTAGTTCGGCTGATGCAGCGGCATCTACGATGTTTTGCACATGTTCAGGCGCTACGGCGATGATGTAGCGTGCTTGGTCTTCGCCGAATGTATAGGCGATTGTATGAACATTATCAGGTAGGGTGATGTTTGCGCCGATACCGTTCTTTAGGCACATTTCAGTGAGGGATACTAATAGCCCACCATCGGAGATATCATGCGCGGCGCTTACGCGGCCTTGGGTGATAAGCTTACGTATAAATTCGCCATTATCATATTCATCATCAAGATTTACAGGCGGCGGAGCGCCTTCTTCGCGGCCTTCTATTTCGCGTAAATAGAGCGATGCACCAAGCTGTCCTTCGGTTTTTCCAACCATGAAGAGGGTTAAATCTTCGGCTTCGATACTCGCACCGATGGTTTTATCGAGGTTGGCGATAAGGCCAACTCCACCAATAGCGGGGGTGGGGTGAATGCCCACACCCTTGGTTTCGTTATAGAGCGATACATTGCCCGAAACGACAGGGTAATCGAGGCGCAAGCAGGCTTGGCGGATACCATCAATCGCGCCGACTAATTGTCCCATAATCTCAGGGCGTTCGGGGTTACCGAAGTTTAGGCAGTTGGTAATGGCCATCGGTTTTGCGCCAACAGCGTTGAGGTTACGCCATGTTTCGGCGACCGCTTGTTTGCCGCCTTCAACAGGGTCGGCATAGACATAGCGCGGGGTGCAATCGGTGCTGATGGCCACGCCCTTGTTGCTGCCATGAATGCGCACCACTGCTGCATCGCCCCCAGGGCGGGCGATAGTGTCGTTCATCACCATGTGGTCATATTGTTCATAAATCCAGCGTTTGCTGGCAATCTCTGGCGAGGCGAGGAGAGTTTTAAGCGATTGCTCAAGCGGAGCCTCTTTCGTTTCTAAAATCGCATCCTGTTTTGGAGTCGCTGTGTGCGGGCGATCATAAATCGGTGCTTCGTCAGCTAATGGAGCAACAGGGATATCCGCCGCTAATTCGCCGTGCCATTTAAGCACAAGGCGGCCAGTGTCGGTTAAGGTTCCGATGGTGGCAATGTTAAGTTCCCACTTTTTGAAGATACGCTCGGCGATATGTTGCTTCTCAGGTTTTAGTACCATCAGCATACGCTCTTGGCTTTCCGATAGCATGAGGTCGTACGGAGTCATACCTTCTTCACGCATAGGTACTTTATCGAGTTCTAGCTCGATTCCGCAGCCCCCTTTATCGGCCATTTCTAGCGAGCTGGAAGTGAGGCCAGCCGCGCCCATATCTTGAATGGCGATGATGGCATCTTCTTCCATCAACTCTAAGCAGGCTTCGATAAGTAATTTCTCGGTGAAAGGGTCGCCGACTTGAACGGTTGGGCGATTTTCCGCCGAGTTATCGTCAAATTCCGCTGATGCCATGGTGGCACCATGAATACCATCGCGGCCAGTTTTGGAGCCGACATAAACGACAGGGTTGCCAATACCAGCGGCGGCAGAATAGAAGATATTATCGGCGCGCGCGAGGCCAACGGCCATGGCGTTGACGAGAATATTGCCGTCATAACTTTTATGGAACTGGGTTTCGCCGCCGACGGTTGGCACGCCAACGCAGTTACCATAGCCCGCGATACCTTCAACCACGCCATTTACAAGATGACGAGTTTTAGGATGTTCAGGCGAGCCGAAACGTAGAGCGTTCATGAGTGCGATAGGGCGAGCGCCCATGGTGAATACATCGCGCAAAATTCCACCAACGCCCGTGGCAGCGCCTTGGTAGGGCTCAATATAAGAGGGGTGGTTGTGCGATTCCATTTTGAAAATAATGGCATCATTATCGCCAATATCGATGATACCTGCATTTTCGCCAGGGCCGCAAATAACGTGCGGGGCTTCGGTGGGCAAAGTGCCAAGATGCATGCGAGTGGTTTTGTACGAGCAATGCTCGCTCCACATCACCGAGAAGATACCGAGTTCGGTTAAATTAGGTTCGCGGCCTAAGATGGCGAGAACTTTATTAAATTCTTCTTCCGACAAACCATATTGCATGGCTTGTTCGAGGAGGGCGGAGGGTTTTGCTTGAGCTGCTGTCATGCGCGGGAATCTAATGATAAGCCGCGCTAAAATCAATTAAGAAATGGGGGTGTTTGCCTTTTAAACGAATGGCATGTGCTGGGTGACATCGGGCTTATTGTCGCGACGAGTCATTTCCGTTTCCACATGCGAGGTCGATTGCTCTTTTGCGGCGACGGCTTGTTCGCGTGCGGCATGTGTTTTTTGTTGCTCAGTTTTTACCTGCTTATATTCATTGGCAATATTGCTATATTCTTTTTGCGTTTGGCGCTCGTGATGCACTTGCTTTTTGGCAAGTTTAGTCTCTTGTTGTAATTGCTTAGTGCGTTGTTTTTGATGTTGTTTCTGCAAGCTTTGTTGACGCTGCTGTGTGCGTTGAGTTTGTATTTTATGTTTCGCGCCTGCGCCTGCATTATCGAGGCTATTGCCCGCAAATTGTGCCACTTTATTTACTAAGACTGCTGCGGCAATTACGCCCACGGTTAATAAGGCAGCTGCGGCGATGGGAGCTGCTGCTCCTAAACCTACAAATAGGCCTGAAACCGCACCAAAGGTAGTTCCGGTTACGGCTATGGGCGCTAATCCTAATGGTGTAATTATTGATGTTGTTGTCGTTACTGCAGTTAAGCTGCTTAACCATGCGCCAACAGCACCTTCTGCGCCGAGTACGCCTAGCGCGGGGGTCGCCGTTGCTAAGGCGGTGTTAGCGGCGGTTAACCAGCCACCTACGGTCGCGGCAGCGCCTGCGCCAATGCCTATTGTTTCTGCAATGCCAACGAGTGCCGCCGAAATGACTGGGGCGCCTGTTGCGACCGTTGCTGCTCCTGCAGTGAGGCCGCCTATAGTGCCTAATGTATTTCCTATTCCCATAGAACTATAATACCACCTTCGTTAGGTTCGTATTGTTATGGTTTTGTGACAATCTATAAACGTGCGGCATTTTCAACCTCCAAGGTTTCGCTTTGTTTGGTCGCCCAATCTTTTTCATTATTTTGTTTGCTTAGTGTGTTATCGACTTCAGGTTTTTTGCCTACTTTTGCGGCGTAATAGTCAGAGCGTTCTTGGTTTAGGTCGCTTACTACTTTATCTTTATCTAGCTCAATACCTTCGCCGCGGCGTTTGATGGCGGCAATTTGTAAGTCGTTGCTCCAATCTACTGGGCGCGGCGAGGTGTCAGATCCGTTCTCTAAGTGTTTTTCCACTAACAGCGCTTGGCGTTCTGGGTCTTCAAGTGGTTGACGCATTACGGTGTTTGAAATTTCAGAAACACCTGCGGCAATTTCTTTGCTGCTGAGGCTTAAGATGCCATCAAGTAGGCGCTCAACACCCATATTCATTTGCTCGTTCACATAGGCTTCGCGGGTATAGACTTTCGCCGCAAAGTAAGAGGCGTAAGGGATACCTGCCATGACAGAATCTTTAACAATACGTTTGCGCATAAAGCTGTTCTTATCGCTAATATCCGCTGTGCCTTTGAAGCCCATTTTATCGGCAACATTAAGCAGCGGGGTGAAGGCTTTCATCCAACCATCATGTTCTGCTGTATTGTGAAGCCATTTGGCCACCGAGTCGGTTCCGCGCATAAGAACAGAATGGTTGAGTCGTCGCCCTTCATCGCCATAGCCATGCGGGTCGAACGCTTTGGTGGGGTGAGGGCCTGTGCCATCATCGTTAGAGCGGTAGAAGAATGCGGCAGGTTTATCAAACTTTGTACCATCAGCATAGCCCATGGCAGGGCGCTGATGTTTGCTGTCTTCGGCTAGGTAATCATAGCGCTTATCATGTGTCTCTTCATTGCCTTGGTAATATTTATCTTTATAACGATAGGCGCCTAAGTTGGCGCGCACAGCATTGCCAAGCGAGCCATCATCATTAAGGAAGTGCAGTGCCCCATGTTTACTATGTACCGCCATCCCCGCTGCTTTGCCGCCCGGAACACGAAAGAGTGAGAAGAACGGTACTGACGGCGTCATTTGGATGAGCGAGCGCATAGCGCTAATGGTGGCGTAGCGTGCAATATGCTTAGTACCAGAAACAATATGCTCTGGCAGGGTGAGGGGGTTTTTAACCCATTTAGGGGCTGAAAATTCTTTGCCACCTTTCCACCATTCTTTTACACCCCCGCCAATATTATCGTAAACGTCGCGGTAAAGCTGGGTGAATACGTTATAAACGGTAAAGCGACCCTGTAAATCAGCCGCGCCTGCCATCAAGAAATGGCCAGTTACTTTTCCATCATCATCGAGGCGAAGTCCGCCGCCATTATCGACACTATCAGATGAGTATTTAAAACCTTTAAAGAGCGCTTTATCTAAAATATT
>JALZUV010000003.1 GCA_023301245.1 Rickettsiales bacterium | reverse complement strand
CGCTTTTCAATTGATTCTAAATCGGCCAGCACCAGTTCGGTTTCGATAATTTCCGCATCGCGGATAGGGTCAACCGAGCCTTCTACATGGGTAATATCGTCATCTTCAAAGCAGCGTAGCACAAAGCCAATCGCATCGACCGCGCGGATGTGCCCTAGAAACTGATTGCCCAGCCCTTCGCCTTTGCTTGCGCCTTTAACGAGGCCAGCAATATCGACAAATTCAAGTTGAGTGGGTAACACCGCTTGCGGCTGCACAATTTCGGCCAGCGCATCAAGCCGCGGATCAGGCACAGCTACGCGCCCTACATTCGGCTCAATCGTGCAGAATGGATAGTTCGCCGCCTCGGCCTGCGCCGTCTGCAACAAAGCATTAAATAAAGTAGATTTGCCCACATTCGGCAGGCCAACAATTCCGCAATTAAATCCCATGCGGGGGATTATAGGGGGTTACGATGTATGGGGCAAGCGAGGAAACAAAAAAGGCCGCGAATAACGCAGCCTTTTGATAATTTTATAAAATTAAGTATTTATCCTTTTACATGCCCAATATTAGATGAAGGACCTTGAACATTTGGCACTTCAGAGGGAGCCATCATTCCCCTAACTTGTTTTTCCGCCATATCTTCGACGCTAAAGCCAGCCAATTCAGCTTTCTCAACTAAAGGCACTGCAGTCACTGCGCCCTTAGTCAAACCAACCACTGCTTCTTCAGCCGCTTTCTTTGCATTACCTTCTAATAAATGGCCACCACCTTTAATCGCACCAGCAACTATTTTCATACCACCTGCGCCTAAGTCTCCGACAATAGTACCGACCACAGGAACAACATCTGACACTTGGTCAACAACTGTGCCCCCTGCATTAATTGCATTTCCAATTTTATCTGTAATGCCTGTAATCGTACCCATAATTCGCTCAATTCTTTAATTTCTATAGTTTAAGTATAGCAAGAAACTATGACGGTTTGATGACCGTCTCTTTATTTTCCTTAGTTTAATTCTCTTGCCGAATCTTTGCCGTAACCAATTTCACCATCGACGGCGTGCTTGGCATCTGTATCAATTTCTGAAGTGTCTACTGAATTAGTTAATAACGATGCAGCTACACTTACCGTCTTACCATTAAATTCAATAATTTTTTCTTCCTGAACTTCTTCGCTCGAAAGCGTGACACCTTCAATGTCCTTTAACTCAGCCGCTAGCTCATCATTCGTTAGCTCATTTTTTTGGGCATCGGCCATTTGTTCTAATGCATCTGCCATCGTCGTTTCCGGCTCTTTTGGCTTCTCAGTCGTAGGTGTTTCCACTTCTTGCTTCAGAGTTTCTGCTTTGGCAGCTTCTGTTGATGGTTCTTTGCCTTTTAGCTGTGCTTTTAGCTCGGCCATTTCTTTTTTTAGAGCATCCACTTTTTCGTGAGCCACATCTTCGGCTGTTGGTGCAGCAGCCGCTTTTTCAGCGGGCGTTAAACCAAAGCTGGTGACGATATTACTACTTAAACTACCTAGTTTTTCTGAAAGAAACTCAGCCGCCAAACCTGCCATTGCACCTTGCAAGCCAAGTTTTTCCATTCCACGCATTAAGGCATTATTTAACCCTGTATCTACCAAA
Organism: Rickettsiales bacterium; assembly: GCA_023301245.1. Lineage (GTDB taxonomy): Bacteria > Pseudomonadota > Alphaproteobacteria > Rickettsiales > JALZUV01 > JALZUV01. The sequence goes on along the minus strand of JALZUV010000003.1, from coordinate 1,245 downwards.
CCATGCACAATTGGGCCTGCATTCTTTTTGGTAATTCCATTAGCCTGAAAATCTTTTAAATCGGCGCGTAATACGCCCTGCCCCATATCGACAGCAGCTTTCAATGTTTTATTGCCTGTACTGGCCGCCATATAGCTGGCAATTTGAGATACGGTGTTAATGCCCTTTTTATTATTAGGGTCAGTCAAATAATCAACAACATTGCCCGATACTTTTTTCGCATCCACCGCACCATCAGCCGAAACGGCGCTACCAATGGCACCTAAAAGAAAATCTTTTAGACCTTTCGTTTGCTCAACCGTAGGAGCTTCAACTGTAGGAGTATCTACCATGGGTTAGCCTTTCGCATTCACTAGATCAGCAACTTTTTCAATAGCAACTTGGAAGGGTGGCACACTACCATCATGGCCGCCAACTACTGTCTCTGCGCTTAAATTGCCAATATCATTCTTGAAATTATATTCACCCAGTAATGAAGAGAATGCTTGGCTAGTAGGGTCTTGTAATGGTTTAATTTTAGAATTCACCATTGCTACATTTGTGCTGTCGCGCTCTACCACTTCAATCGTGTTAGGGGTCAAGTCTAAACCTTCAGCAACATCGATACTTTTAATGCCCGTCATTACCTCAAGTTTAGCTTTATTCGCTTCCTGCTGCACCATCATCTTTTGTTGATGGCCTTCTGGGTTATTTAAAGCTTCCTTAACTTGCTCGCCAAGCACTGCATCTCGCTTAGTATATTGCGCCATTAGGCTGGCTTTTTCTCTATCAGCATTATCTGCATTTGTAACACGCATGCTGCCTGTTTTTGTTGATGCATGATACTCAACTTTTTCTGTTTGCAGGGCATTCGCATATTCTTCTGCCGTGGCTTTACGCACTAATTGCACACTACCAATTTCAGCTTCATAAGCGGCGGCGGCGGCTTGATTGCGCTGGCCTAAAGTTTGATACTCACCCACGCCAGGGACAGATTGTAACGTAGAAGCTTTTTGCTGCACCCAATCTTTACGATATGCCTGCATATCTATATTAGTAGTCATACCTGGTTCGTCTTTTAAAATATCTAAGCTCGCCCCTTTAAGTGGAAGAGCCCCTCCCTTAGCTTCTAAATCATAGCTTGCTTCGAAAGTCGAAGGCTTAGCAGCATAATGTTCAATTGAAACTGGTGCTTTACCATTTTTCACTAACTCAGCATTGCCCGTTTCCATGGCTAATTTTGTTTGATATTCTTGACGTAAAAAA
>JALZUV010000002.1 GCA_023301245.1 Rickettsiales bacterium | reverse complement strand
CGCACCTATTATTTGCATCGGCAACGCTACCGCAGGCGGCGCAGGTAAAACGCCCAGCGTTAGAATGCTCGCCTCTACCCTCAAAATTGCAGGCTATGAGCCCCATTGCATTAGCCGTGGTTACGGCGGCGAAACACTGAAAACACCGCTAAAAATTGATGCTAATAAACACCAAGCATCGCTCACAGGCGATGAGCCATTATTGCTTGCCCAAACCTGCCCCACTTGGGTAAGCACCAACCGCCAAGCATCAGCCGTAGCCGCCATTAACGATGGCGCGAATATTATTTTGGTCGATGATGGTTTGCAAAGCCCCAGCTTTTACAAAGATATTTCCTTATTGGTGATGGATAGTTTCTATGGCATTGGCAATGGCCAAATTATCCCCTCTGGCCCCTTGCGTGAGCCGTTCGGCAAGGCGCTCAAACGCAGCGATGCGATTATTTTAATTGGCGATGGCAGCTACAACCCCCAAGCCACTTTGCCCATTTGGCGCGCCAGCCTCGAAACCGTGACCGACCTTGCCCCTTATAAAGAGAAACCCGTCATCGCTTTTGCAGGCATCGCGCACCCTAGTAAATTTTTCTACACGCTGCATGAGGCAGGTATTATTCCGCTTGAAGAAATTGGCTATGCTGACCATCAAGCTTACACGCCCACGCAACTCGCGCTATTACTAGAAAAAGCTGAAGAACACCAAGCCACCCTGCTAACCACCGCCAAAGATTACGTCAAACTGCCAGAGAGTTTCCGTAAAAATTGCGTCGTGGTCGATATAAAATTACAGCTCGAAAAGCCCAAGGAGTTTCTGGAATGGCTGCAAGAGAAAATAGCCAATGGTTAAGCAGCTTATCTATGGACTAGAAGCCGCGATATTGCTGTTGTTCTTCGCGCTATTTCGTATTCTGCCACTCGACTGGGCATCGGCGCTCGGCGGTAAACTCGGCCAACTTATAGGCCCACATTTAAAGTGGCATAAAATTGCCACCTACAACCTAAAGCGCGCCTTCCCCAATTGGGATGAAACCAAACATGCCACCACCTTGCACGCCATGTGGGATAATCTTGGCCGCACTTTCGCCGAAACCCCATGGTTAGGCAGTAAATCTTTGGCCAAACGTATCGAAATTTCCGCCGATACTCGCGCCAAAATTCACCAATATCGCGATAGTGAAACGGCTTGTATTTTCATCGGCGGGCACCTCGCCAATTGGGAGGTTTTACCGTGGCTGAGCAGCCTAACCCACACCCCCATCACCAGTATTTATCGCCATGTAAACAACCGATTTGTCGATAAAATCTACCGCCATATTCGCGGGCGCTACTGCACCGAATTGCAGCCCAAAGGCAAACGCGGGGCCAAGGCTTTACTCAAAGCCATGCGCAGCGGTGGCCAAGCAGGATTGCTGATTGACCAAAAGCAAAATGACGGCCTAAAAGTTGCGCTATTCAACCACCCTGCTCCCACCTCTGCTGCTGCCGCAGAAATGGCACTAAGGTTCAATGCCACCCTCGCCCCCATCCGCTGCGTAAGAACAAAAGGCTGCCATTTCACAGTTGAAATCACCACGCTCCCCATCGGCGAAAATGACGAAGTAGAAACCGTCATGCAAACCATCAACCACCAGCTAGAATCATGGATAAGCCAACACCCCGCCCAGTGGCTATGGGTGCACCAACGCTGGGGAAAGCTGAGTGAGTTGCCACCGCTTGGTTAACCGCCTCCTCCAATTGTCATGCTGAACTTGTTTCAGCATCCATCCAGCAACATTCTCCCAAGTCGAACCCTAGACCCTGAAATAAATTCAGGGTGACAATTTTAACAATTATGACAATTTCATGACATTCCACCTCCACAGATTGCTATCTCTGTGCATTTCTGTTAGTTTAGAAGTTCATTCTTACCTATTTTGCATACGCGATTTGCTCAATTAGTCTCTTCGCCCCAAGCGAAAAGGTTACAGCGCATTCGCTACCCCAATTAGGTTTAAAAGATGAGTATTTTTAAATTTTTAATTTTTGATTATGAATTTTATGACAAATGATCGAAAGGCACTCGTGCCTTTATTTTTAGCAATAGCTTACATTGTTTTTTGCGCATTTTTTCTCACAGGTTTTTTGGAACATAACGAACAAATACCGCTCGAGAAGGAAACTATAGCAGGCATAATTGCCTTTATAGGCGTACTATTATATTTCTTAAGACGGGACATTGGCCTGTCCGTCACTTACATTGGAACCGCAATATGCTGGTTCTTTACCACTGTATTTACAGGGAATGGACGACATTTTCCAATAGCTCTAGATATTAACCAAAACACTAACGTGTCTAGAATGATACAATGGAAAAAAGTGAAAGATAGCAATATCAAATTGCTCTGCAATATTGGTGCTATCACGGTAATAATATTGCAAATATTATTTTTTTGGTTGCTATAAAAATTACTCAAAAAAAGGTTCTGACGAGTTCAGAACCTTTTTTATTTGCCGTAAGCATGCAGCCCTGCGCCATTCGCACCTAGCCAATCGCGCTCATTTTTCCAATTGGGATGCAACTCATCCACCAATTGCCAAAATTCAGCAGAATGGTTAAAATGTACCAGATGCGCCACCTCATGCGCGATTACATAACGCGCCACCTTTAACGGAGCGAGCGCTAAGCGCCAACTTAGGTTGATGCGCTTTTTGTGGCTACAACTACCCCAGCGGCTGGCCGTATCACGCAAAGCAATGCCCGTAATAGTTTCGCCCAGTTCATCGGCAAGCTCACGCGCCATCTCGCTAAATGCTTCACGCGCTTGCTTCTTAATATAATCTTCCACACGGCGAGCGAAAAACTCTTCATCGCCGCCAATAAACACAGTCGCCCCTTCGCAAACCGTCAATCGGTTAGCATGATGCTTAAATAGAAGCTCCTCACCTAACAGCTGCACACTCATATTTGGCACGAATGGTTTAGCCTCAGGCTTGCTTTGTAACTGCTTGGCTATCCACTCGCTTTGCGTATTGGCAAAAGCGATGGCTTTCTTCTCCGTGCAGCGTTTTGGCAAGGTCAATTGCACCACCGAACCATCGCGACTCAAGCGCAGCGTAATGCGCCGCGCATTCGCATTGCGCCGCAGCTTTAGCGGCAGTGACTCGCCGTTTATCTCAATAAAATGATGTTGCATGGTTAAACTCTCTATAGCCTAATCGGGCGCTAGCTACTATAAAGATTTAACGATGCCAATGTACCCTCAAAGCTTTATCCAGCGCCTGCGTGACGAAATTCCCGTTAGTCACGTAGTGGGTCAACGCGTTCCTTTGAAGAAAAAAGGGCGCGAGCTGGAGGCATGCTGCCCGTTCCATCAGGAAAAAACTCCCTCTTTTACGGTCAATGACCAAAAAGGGTTTTACCATTGCTTCGGTTGCTCGGCGCATGGCGATGCTTTAAAATTTCTTATGGAATATGAACGCCTTAGCTATCCACAAGCCATTGAGGCTCTCGCGCAAGATGCGGGCATTGCCCTGCCCGAAATTTCGCCTGAGGCCGTAAGGCAGGAACAAAAACGCGCTAGCCTGCAAGATGTAGTCGCCCTCGCCCAGCAATGGTTTGTTGAGCAACTTAACCTCACCCAAGGCCAAGCAGCGCGCGATTATTTGCGCGACCGCGGCTTAAGCCAAGATACTATCAGCCATTTTGGCCTCGGCTACGCGCCTGACGATAAATTTGGCCTAAAAACTCATCTGCTAAGCCATAATGTAACTGAACGACAAATGGTCGAAACAGGCTTACTCATTCAGCTAGAAGATAATAGCCGCACCCCCTATGCGCGTTTTCGTGGACGGGTGATGTTCCCCATCACCAACCGCCAAGGTGAAGTGATTGCCTTTGGTGGCCGCTTAATGGTGAAATCTGACACTGCGCCGAAATATCTTAACTCGCCCGAAACGCCACTCTTCCACAAAGGCCATGTGCTGTATAATTGGAAAAATGCCAAAAACGCTGCGCGCGATGATACGCCCATTATCGTGTGCGAAGGCTATATGGATGTGATTGCGCTGCACCAATTTGGCTTCCACACAGGCGTTGCTCCACTGGGAACCGCGCTCACCGAAACTCACTTAAAGGGCCTATGGCGCTATCAAGATGAACCTATTTTGTGCTTGGATGGCGATGCCGCAGGCCAACGTGCTATGTGGCGCAGCGCAGAACTCGCTTTACCCATGATTGAACCGGGTAAAACACTACGTTTTCTCAACCTCCCCAAAGGCCAAGACCCTGATGATTTTTTGAAGGCCAATGGCTCTATTGCGCTGCAAAAACGCATGAATGATGCCAACCCACTGTCGCAAATGATATTCGATACTATCAGCCAACGCCACGGCAATAAAACCCCCGAACAGCGCGCCGCCGCCGAGGCAGAATTAAACCATCTCGCCAATAGCATCCAACATGAAGGGGTGAAGCACCATTTTACCCAATATTTCCGCGAGCAGCGCTATAAAAAA
>JALZUV010000001.1 GCA_023301245.1 Rickettsiales bacterium | reverse complement strand
AATCGGCCGCTTCATCTTCACCACGATTCTCGTGCATTTCTTGCGTTTGCTGCAGCGGCTCTAACTCTTCTGGTGCTTGCGCTTGAATTTCAATATGCGCTAAACGGTTGGTCGTCAGTTCACGCAAACGGTAAAGCAGAGCAGAGAATAATTCGAACGCTTCGCGCTTATATTCATTCAGCGGATCTTTCTGCCCATAGCCACGCAAGCCAATACCTTGACGCAATTGGTCGAGCTGCAATAAATGATCTTTCCACAACTCATCAAGCGTTTGCAGCAATACGCGTTTTTCAACAATAAGCATAAGCTCGTCGCCGAAACGCTCTTTCTTCTCGGCCATTAATTCGCTGACGGCGGCATTCACGCGATTAAGAATTTCTTCGTTGGCAATACCCTCTTCTGCTGCCCATTCTTGCACGGGCATATTTAAACCAAACAGGCGATAAATTTCTTTCTCTAAACTTTCCGATTCCCACTGTTCAGGATAAGATTTGGGCGGTATATGCGCCTCAACAGAATCGGCCGCTATATCTTCGCGCATTTCTTCTACCACATCGGACAGGTCTTCTTCTTCCATCATTTCGATACGTTGCGAGAAAATAACCTTACGTTGATCATTCATTACATCATCAAATTTCAGAAGATTCTTACGAATGTCGTAGTTGCGGGCTTCAACCTTGCCTTGCGCTTTTTCAATCGCCTTATTCATCCACGGATGAGTAATAGCTTCGCCTTCTTGTAAGCCGAGCTTCCTCAACACGCCATCAATGCGTTCTGAACCAAAAATACGCATTAAATCATCCTCAAGCGATAGATAGAATTTCGATGCACCGGGGTCACCTTGGCGACCTGAACGGCCACGAAGTTGATTATCAATACGGCGCGATTCATGGCGCTCGGTACCGATAACATAAAGGCCACCCGCCTCGAGCACTTTCTTTTTATTTGTCGCACACTCTTCAGCCGAAGGAACTTTGCCTTTTTCATCTGCCACTTCGGGATTACCGCCGAGCATAATATCAGTACCACGACCCGCCATGTTCGTGGCGATGGTCACTCCACCTGGGCGACCCGCTTGGGCGACAATATGCGCTTCTTGTTCGTGCTTTTTCGCATTGAGAACATGATGCGGCACTTTGGCTTTTTTCAACAAGCTCGATAAATATTCCGATTTTTCAATACTAACCGTACCGACCAAAACAGGTTGGCCTTTTTTATGGCATATTTTAATTTGCTCAATCACCGCTTCGTAACGTTCTATTGCGGTACGGTAAATTTCATCATCTGAATCTATTCGCAAGATTGACTTATTGGTCGGAATCGCGACCACTGATAGATTGTAAATATCACCAAACTCGGTTTCTTCGGTCAATGCTGTACCTGTCATGCCCGAGAGTTTCGGATACATACGGAAGTAATTTTGGAAGGTAATAGAAGCCAGCGTTTGGTTCTCATTTTGAATATGCGCACCTTCTTTTGCTTCTAGCGCTTGATGCAAGCCTTCCGAAAAGCGGCGACCTTCCATCATACGGCCCGTGAATTCATCAATAATAATCACCTTATTATTTTGCACGATATAATCGACTTCTTTGGTGAATAGCGTATGCGCCTTAAGCGCTTGGTTTACATGATGAACAAGCGATACGTTATTAATATCATAGAGACTTTCGCCCTGCTCCATCAGCCCTGCTTTTACTAGCAGCTCTTCCATAAACTCTACGCCATCTTCGGTCAGACTGACGGAACGAGATTTCTCGTCTTTTTCAAAATGCTCTTCTTTTAGGCTGGGAATTAACACGTCAATTTGCGTATAGAGATCGGAGTTATCTTCGGTCGGGCCCGAAATAATTAGCGGCGTACGCGCTTCATCAATCAAGATAGAATCCACCTCATCAATCACGGCGTAATTAAAGGGGCGTTGCACCATTTCTTCGCGGCTAAATTTCATATTATCGCGCAAGTTATCAAAGCCAAATTCGTTATTTGTGCCATAGGTAATATCGCAGGCATAAGCCTCTTGGCGCTCAATATCGTCTCGGCCATTTAAAATGACACCCACCGATAATCCTAAAAATTCATAGAGTTTGCCCATCCACGCCGAATCACGCTCGGCTAGATAATCGTTAACGGTAACAACATGAACACCCTTACCTTCAAGCGCGTTCAAATAAACTGCTAAGGTGGCAACAAGAGTTTTACCCTCACCTGTTTTCATTTCGGCAATCATGCCTTGATGCAACACCATACCGCCGACAAGCTGCACATCAAAATGGCGCATACCAAGGCTACGTTTCGCTGCTTCGCGTACGGTGGCGAAGGCTTCGTGTAAAATATCTTCAATCGTTTCTTTGCCGCTTAAGCGTTCGCGGAACCATTGAGTGCGCCCCTGCAACTCATCATCCGATAAATTGGCAGTTTCCTCCTCCAATGCATTGATGCGTAATACATCCTTCTGCAATGATTTTACAACACGGTCATTAGATGACCCGAACAGGGTTTTTGCGATATTTGCTAACATGGGTGATAGTTAGTGCAGACTGCCCTGTTTTTCCAGTGTTAAAACGGATATTTTATGCAGGCAGACCTAAATCGGTGATGATTGAAATATCGCTTTCGACCAGTTGAGTGACTCCGAGCAACGAAATGCTATTGCCATCGCCTAAATCAATGATAGCGCCATTACTCACATAGCTGGTTGCTGCAATCACCTCGGCGGCAGTATCAATGGCAGAATTATTGATGCCCGACAGGATGGCAAGCGTATCAGCGCCACTCGTAAAATCGTCAACCAAGTCATTACCCGAGCGATAACCAAAGACGAACATATCTTCGCCATCACCACCTTGCACACTATCGTTACCAAGCTGGCCATGCAGAGTATCATTACCGCTATTGCCTATTAGCGTATCATTACCCTCGCCACCTATCAAAATATCATCGCCATCTTCAGCGCCAACAAGGCCTGTACTGCCAATTAAAATGTCATCGCCGCCATTGCCGAAAATAATATCGCTACCTGCACCTCCATAAAGGTTATCAGCAGCATCCAGAGGGTTAACTCGGCCTGATCCACCAAACAATGTATCGTCACCATCAGCGCCAAGAATATTGTCGCTACCATCGCCGCCCCAAATAGTTTCTCCAATTGCCGCACCCTGAATAAGATCGCCACTCGCACTACCAACAAGGCTTATTACAGTGCCATCGCCATTGACAGTTTGCCCACCTTCAGCGGCAGTTAATTCATTCAGCGTCGGCAGGGTGAAACTTGCAATAGCATCTATATCAGATTCGGTTTCAGTTTCAGTTTCAGTTTCAGTTTCAGTTTCAGTTTCAACCACATCATCGCCACCGTCTATAGGTTCAAGCTCTGGCACTACTCCGTTAAAAATAAACGAGCTGGCATTTAAACTATCTAGACCATCAACGCCTGAAACATTGAGGGCAATATTCGCATCAATATTTGTAATTTGCACCGAAGTGCCAGCCCCATTGGCCGATAATGTTAGCTCATCAAAGCTATCAATTTCAAAAGCCGAAAAATCAATTTGGTCTAGGCCTATCTCGAAATCTAAAATATTACCGTCAGGCTCGCCTAAAAGGCTGGTGTTATTGTGAATTACAAAACGGTCATTACCTTCACCGCCCAGCAATGCGGCAAAGCTTCCGTCATTACTAATAATATCATCGCCTGCAAAGCCAAAGGCATAGGCTGCATTTTCATTTGCCGTAAAACTATCGCTACCACTCGTGCCATCCGTAACGACAATAGGCGTTAAAATAGCAGACCCATCGATACTAATATTTTCAGTCGAAGTCGTCACATTAGCAGGTGCTTGCAGGTCTAACCCTAAAGTTTCGCGTGTTGTTGTATGAATGGTGCTCATGATATTTCCCTTGATTAGGGTTTATCATCTCACAACAACCTTTATATTTAATAAATAAACATCAACTCTTAGTTGAATTAACGCCGCCCAAACAGCTTTTCTATGTCTTTTAGCTTAAGTTCTACATAAGTAGGGCGGCCATGATTACATTGGCCTGAATAAGGCGTGGCCTCCATTTGGCGTAATAATGCATTCATCTCATCGATGTTTAATCGTCGCCCAGCACGCACTGACCCATGACAGGCAATGGTGCCGCAAATATCTTCAATCTTATCACGCAGCTTTAGGGCTTCGCCAAACTCTTCTAGCTCATCGGCCATGTCGCGCATTAGGCTCTGTACGTCAGCCTCGCCCAGCACTGCGGGCACTTCGCGCACCACCACCGCACCGCTGCCGAAATCATCCATAATTAATCCAAGTTCGGCTAATTCCTCTTGGCGCTCCATTAGGCGTGCCGCCGCATCTTCGCCGAGCTCTACCACTTCGGGCAATAGTAACGGCTGAGTTTTCACGCCCTCTTTAGCCATCTGTGCTTTCATACGTTCATACACCAACCGTTCATGCGCCGCATGTTGATCGACAATCACGATTCCTTCAGTCGTTTGCGCGACAATATAAGTTTCATGCAATTGCGCGCGCGCCAACCCTAACGGTAAATCCATTGAAGGCATTTCGGCGGGCTCGCCTTGTTCGGCCATGGCTTGAAACGCCTGTATCGCCACATTGCCCATCGCAGGACGACCACCGCTGCTTGATGGCGCTGGATTATAAACATAGCCCGCAGGCTGATGAAAACCCATCGCCGCTTGCGCTTGGCCTTGCGCCATCGATTCGGGCTGCATTTTGCGTAGCGCATCAAACGCAACTGTCGTGCTAGCCTGATGGCCAGCCGCCGCTAACGCTTCTCGCAAGCCACGTAATATCATTGAGCGCACGCCCTGCGTATCGCGAAAGCGAACCTCCGCTTTAGCAGGGTGAACATTTACATCCACCATCTGCGGCGGAACTTCAACAAAGAGCGCCAAAACTGCATGGCGGTCACGCGCGAGAAAATCTTGATAGGCCGCTCGCACCACTCCCAGCAAAACACGGTCACGCACAGGGCGACCATTCACAAATAAATATTGCTGCAAGCTATTGCCACGGCTGTAAGTGGGCAGACCCGCATAACCCGAAAGGGTCGCACCATCGCGTTCACCCTCCACAAGCACAGCATTCTCGGCAAATTCTTTGCCTAAAATTGCGCCAAGGCGCTGCTTTACATTTTGCGCCTCTTGCGCTTTCCAGCCCCTGCCCTCGTGATTAAAACTAAACGCCACTTGCGGGTGCGCCATCGCAAGACGTTTTAAAATATCGCTGACGGCAGAAGTTTCTGACCGTTCGGTTTTCATAAATTTCAATCGCGCAGGCGTAGCGTAAAATAAATCATGCACTTCAATTCGTGTGCCCTGATTGAGCGATGCTGGTACGGCTTCTGACAGTTCCCCACCATCCACCGAAATTTCCCATGCCTCGCCTGAATCTTTCGCGCGGCTTGTAATTTTCATTCGGCTAATCGAGCCAATTGAGGGAAGCGCCTCGCCACGAAAACCCAGCCATTGCACCATCAATAAATCGTCATCCGGTAGCTTGCTGGTCGCATGGCGTTGAATAGATAATTCCAGTTCTGTGCGGGTCATGCCCTTGCCATTATCGACAATAATAATTTCGCGCTTTCCACCCGATTTAATCGTTACATCAACGCGCGTCGCATTAGCATCAATCGCATTTTCAACCAACTCTTTCACCACCGATGCAGGTCGCTCCACCACCTCGCCTGCGGCGATGCGATTAACCGTATTATTTGGCAAGATACGAATAGCACTCATGGGAATATTTTTAGCGGCTTTCTCTATCAAAGCCCAGCCTTACTTGTAACCAATAAATAAATGACTAAAATATAATGATGGTTTTAGATTTAATTATTTG